>JALOMA010000150.1 GCA_025455735.1 Candidatus Kapaibacterium sp. | reverse complement strand
CAATACTATGCAATGGATATGTTGAAGACGAATCCAACAATCTTTATCGCAGGTTCTCAGGATAACTCCACATACGTCGCTTCTGCTGCCGGCGGAAAACACGTCATAGGTGGCGATGGCATGGAGTGCCTCATTGATCAACGAAATCCGTCCGTGATGTACGGAAGCATCTACTACGGCACCTTTTTCCGCAGCACAAACGGATTCAACTCTTGGCAAACGATCTCTCGCGCCAACGAACGTGGAGAACAAGGGGCTTGGGTAACACCGCTCATTGCATCATCCGCTACGCAGAACACAATCTTTGCTGGTTATCAAAATGTATGGAAGTCCAGTAATCGTGGCGATACGTGGACGCGACTAGGGACTCTACCGGGGTCTCAAAATGCCCTTGTTCGGACACTTGCCGTGTCACCAATTAATGATGCCCACATCTTCGCAGGGACATCTTCCGCCGTTTACTATTCGGAAAATAGCGGTGGAGAGTGGAAGCAAGTTCGCGGTGTTGGTGGCTTCGTTACGGATATCGAACCACATCCGACCGAACTTGGTGTCGCTTACGTTACCTACGGAGCCTATAATGCAAGTGTACGCATCGCCGAGATTAGGAACGGAGAGGCGATTAATCTGTCCGGGGTTGGGCTCCCACCTGTACCAGTAAACACTGTTGTTTTTCAACCGGCATCGCAACCTCGACTTGTGGTTGGTACCGACGTAGGTGTGTATTTCTCGGAAATTGGCTCCGGAATATGGAAGCCGTTGGGATCAGAAATGCCAACCTGCATCATTTCGGACCTTGTTTTTGATTCTCAGCATCGCCTTTTGCGTGCCGCTACGTACGGACGTGGTATATGGGAGCTTGATGCCTCCGCGTGTACTGCCACCGCTCCAAGCATCTCGGCGTCACCGAAAGACACGGTATGTTTTGGTGATTCCATTGTTCTCTCCGCTCCAGCAGGATTTCGCTCGTATACGTGGAGTAATGGTGATACATCCCGAACAATCGTCGTGCGTGAAGTTAATCAGACCGGCAAGTACTCCGTCGCAATTATGGATAATCTAGGTTGTACTGCCGTATCAACGACGCGTGATGTCGTCATTGCTCGCCCGCCAAATAAACCGATCCTTCGCACACGCGGCGATACCATAACATCGACACCAACTGGGGCTACGTCAACTCTCCAGTGGTTCTTCAATGGACAACCAATTCAGGGGGCTACTTCCCGGCAGCACGTTGCGACGTCGTCGGGAGCATACACTCTCGTCGCGACTGGCCCGACGGGATGCGTCGTTACGTCCGAACCAATCGACGTTATTGTAACCAGTGTTCAACCAATCGTTGATGCAAGCCGAATCTCCCTGTTTCCAAATCCTGCTCAACGATTAGTAACCCTTCAGATTACCAAGGGAAGCAGCGCTATTGAGTCCGTGGAAATCGTTGACGTTTCCGGAACAACAACAATACGTTTGAGTTCTGAAGGGGGCGTCGGATCAATGATGATTCCAGTGGATCAACTTCCAGCTGGTTTATACATCGTTCGCGTCATGACCACCGAAGGACTGTGGCAATCGACATTCATTCGACAATAGATCGGATGATTCCACCACCAACGACGTCATCACCCTCATAGAGCACGACACTTTGCCCACGGGTGATGGCTTGGCGCGGCTCATTGAATGCAACATGAAGTAGCCCGTCCTTGTCAGTATGGCAGAGGGCCGTTGCACCAGTGTCCTTGTAGCGAATGCGAACGAGAAACTCCCGTGGATCGTCGAGGTTGGCATACTTCTGAAGGTTCACCGTATCGGCAACGAGGCGCCGGTGCAGCAATTTGTCAGCCGTTCCAACGATCACCTCGTTTGTGGTGGGGAGAACATTTAGGACAAATAGAGGCTCCGAGTGGGCAATCCCGAGACCCTTACGCTGGCCGATCGTATAAAATGGGTAGCCATCATGATGCCCAATTACAGCACCATCCATGATGATGTCACCTTGCCCGACTTTATCGTTGATGTCTGGAACGGCATCACGAAGAAAACGCCTATAGTCATTGTCGGGGATAAAGCAGATTTCGTACGACTCTCCCTTCGGCCGGATGGGGATATCTAAACGAGCTCCCTCAGCACGGGAACGTGTTTTGTCGAAACCAGACAACGGGAACAGTGTTCTCGCCAAAAGCTCCTGTTCAACACTCCATAACATGTAGGACTGGTCTTTCTTGGCATCAGGGCTTTTGCGTATCCAACGCCTACCAGACGTGGGATCGTGCTCGATGCTGGCGTAGTGTCCAGTGGCAATATATTCAGCCCCAAGGGAATCGGCTTTTTTCAGCATCTCGCGCCATTTGATGGTGCGGTTGCATCGCACGCATGGATTGGGTGTATTGCCCGCCATGTAGTCTTCGATGAAGTAGTCAATGACGTTTTCTCGAAACGTCTCGGAGAAGTCGACCGTAAAATGGGGGACACCTAGATGGAGACATATCCGGCGGGCATCGTTGATGCCATCAAGTGAACAACACGTACTATCGTTTCCTACGTTGCCACCGACGTCTTCATATCGATAGGTCTTTATAGTGATGCCGATGATGTCGTACCCTTGTTCGTGAAGGAGTCCAGCAGCAACACTGGAGTCTACACCTCCCGACATTCCTACCACGACGCGATTTAGATTGCGAGTTGACATGAGAGTCATAGGTTTGTGATGAATGCAAACTACAACAACTGCTGACGTTCTGACTGCTCAAAGGAAACCCCTTGCAATGACGTTTTGGGGATGGTACTTCGAGCGTTCACTAAGAAGGTCGTTTCATCGCGTTCTGATTCATGGCGATAGCGCTCTCGATCCGTGGGCTCGCGGTTCGGCGTCCGGGCCTGCCATCCTGTATGCCACTCATGGGTCATGGTGGGATGCTGCTCTGGCCATGGTGATATCCCTCCGAACCCATCATTTGCCCGCCTTCGGAATGATGGAGTATAAACAGCTCGTCAAGTATCAGTTCTTCCGCAGCATTGGACTGTTCTCCGTGGTTCGGGAAGATGCACGAAGTGCCTTGGCTAGTCTACAATACGGATCCTCGCTGCTGGCAGGCTCGAACAACGTGTTATGGATGTTTCCACAGGGTACGCTCGTTCATCAAGACAAACGCCCGTTGAACCTTGACCCAGGACTGGCAATTCTCTGTCGCTATCTCGGAACGTGCAGCATCATTCCTGTAGCAATGCGGTACGACGTTGTTCATGAACAACGTCCAGTTGCACGCATACGAGTTGGCAAACCAGTCTGGCTGTCCAACGAAGAGACCGGCGATATTCGTGGTACGCTACGGAGAGCAGAAGATCTTCTCACGTCAACCGCGAACGAGGCCTACACTGATGCTCTTCACGACGAAGAGCGTCCTTACCGTGTACTCCTCGAGGGCGCAAAGAGCATGGAGAAGCGCTTCGATGAATGGAAACGATGGGCACGTTTCACTAGCGGTGACGATCGTTCGTCATGATGCCGATGCACGTTTTGATTCAAACACACTTTGAAAGACCCCTGCAATGAGCGTTGTTGTTGCTACGGATGCAGACTTTACGTCCACTCTCCAGACCAACCGAAAGGTCATTGTCAAGTACTATGCCGATTGGTGCGGGAGTTGCAAACTGTTTGCCCCAAAATATCGGAGACTGTCGGACGACGATCGCTTTACGGACATTGTGTTCTTGGATGTAAACGCAGAAACCAGCCCAGACGCTCGGCAAATGGCTGGTGTTGACAACCTGCCATATTTTGCTACGTTTCTTGATGGAAAGCTCTTCGAAGGTGGCGCTACAGCGAAAGAAGAAACGGTCGTGTCCATGTTGGAGAAGTTGTCGTCATGAACATTGCATCCATTCGGACAATTGTCGAATCGGGAGTAGACGTTGAAGCGTTGCTTAGGGCGGAAGAAGCCATTCTCGAAGGATTGTCTCCGGAGATCGTCATTCCGGGTGAAGACGAAGGTGAACAGCTGACGCATGTCATCGCAGCACGATGGGTATTGGAACATCGCGGAGATACTGGATGCGATACCATGACTGCAATTCGAGAGTACACCAAACGGGTACGGGCGTCGATCGGTTAGCGAGCTGCCGTATACTATTCAGAAATAGAAACAGGGCGGCCCCGATGAGGCCGCCCTGTGACATGAATCAGTGTATGTACTGTGTTCGTCAGTGAGTAGCTAGGTAGCTTGCAACGCCAGCATGTGTGTCCTTGAGGCCATCTTGGCCAGCGGACCAATTAGCGGGACACACTTCTCCTCTTTCTTCAAAGAAGACCAACGCGTCAACCATGCGCATAGCTTCATCCACGGAGCGTCCAAGTGGGAAGTTGTTCACAACCATGTGTTGAACTACACCGTTCGTATCAATCAGGAAGAGACCGCGATAGGCAATCAGCTCTCCTGTTGCCGCCAACTCGCCTTGTTCATTGTATTCGTATTCGCCAGCCAAGACGCCAAAGTTCGACGAAATCGTCTTGTTCGTGTCGGCCACAATTGGGTACGTAACACCTTGGATGCCACCCTGTTCCTTTGACAGCTGGAGCCATCCCCAGTGGGACTGTTCGGTATCGGTGGAACAGGCGACGACGGCAACGCCCTTGGCCTCGAATTCGGAAAGCCGCGCTTGAAAAGCATGGAGTTCCGTTGGGCAAACGAAGGTAAAGTCCTTTGGATAGAAGAAGAAGATTACCTTCTTCTTGCCAAGGTATTGATCCAAAGAGAAGTTGTCGACGATTTCGTCGCCATTGATGACAGCCTGCGCCGAGAAGTGGGGGGCTTTGCGTCCAACAAGTACGCTCACGGAGGTCTCCAAGTAGGTGATGGTTTCTGTAACCGTGCGTGAACAGCAGCGCCTCCATTACAGGTTCCTGCTTTACGCACGGCGCCGTTGACGTTTGAAGAGCTCAAACATTTTCGTCGGTGGTATCTTTGTCGTAGTCAATAGCGGAGTACTGTGAGTCTACCATTCTTTTCGCTCGATCATACTGATACTTCGTCGCTTGCACGCGCTGGCACGCTGCAAACGGATCACGGAGTAATTCCAACTCCGATATTCATGCCAGTTGGCACGCAAGGCACTGTCAAGGCAATCGATCAACGCAGTTTGCTCGAACTCGATGCTCGAATCATCCTTGGAAACACGTACCACCTCTATCTAAGGCCCGGAACCGATACTCTGGAAGTCATGGGAGGCCTCCATCGGTTCATGAACTGGGACCGACCCATTTTGACCGATAGTGGGGGATATCAAGTCTTCTCCTTGCGGGAGCTTCGCAAACTGTCCGAAAACGGCGCTGAATTCAAGAGCCATCTTGATGGTTCCCGCCATGTCTTCACGCCGGAATCCGTAGTGGCAATACAGCGGAGCATTGGCTCGGACATCTTCATGGTTCTCGACGAATGTACACCGTGGCCTGCCACACGGGACGAAGCGCGTATCAGTATGGAACGCACCATACGATGGGCGGATCGTTCACGCCTAGCCCATGCCACGGCCCCATTCCTATACGGACATCGACAATATCAGTTTGCCATCGGCCAGGGCTCTACCTATGGTGATCTGCGCTCGGAATGTATGGAGCACCTTGTAGCCATGGATTTCGATGGATATGCCATTGGTGGACTGAGTGTTGGGGAGCCGGCATCAGACATGTACCGTGCGGTTGAAACGTCAACTGCCATCATGCCATACAATAAGCCGCGCTACCTTATGGGCGTTGGTACTCCAGAAAACATTCTCGAGTGTATCGCGCGCGGAGTGGACATGTTCGACTGCGTTATGCCGACGCGGAATGCGCGCAATGGTACCATCTATACAACTCTAGGCAAGGTGAACATCCGCAATGCCATGTACAAGCAGTGTGATGAACCACTCGATCCCGGACTTGACACGTATGCCTCTCAGAACTTCTCACTCGCGTATCTTCGCCATCTGTTCCATTCCACTGAAATCCTTGGATTGATGCTTGCAACCATGCAAAACCTGGGACTGTATCTCTGGCTTACGCGGATGGCACGTCGGCATATCCTTGAAGGCACCTTCACGGAATGGGCACAAGAAACACGCACCAAACTTCTTGAACCACGCCGCCCTTTGGCCGGCTAACCACATTCTACAATGGCTCTACTCCTATTCATGGCTCCGGCGCCGCAAGGTGGCGGGGATGCGACTGGACAACTGATACAGACATTTGTCATGTTTGGGGCAATCATCTTGATTTTCTATTTCATGATGATTCGTCCACAGCAGAAGCGGGCAAAGGAACATAAGGCAATGCTGGACTCCATCAAGAAGGGGGACAAGGTGATCCTAACCTCCGGAATGCATGGAAGTATCTATGAGATCAACGAAACAACGGCTATCGTGACGGTAGCCGCGAACACGCAGATAACGTTTGACCGCGCTGCGATCGCCTCGAAGAAGTCCGAATGAGCATGGATCGAGCAACGATCGAAGAAGCTCTTGCTGAACTTCGTGCTGGTAGGTGCATCGTGGTTGTTGA
>JALOMA010000149.1 GCA_025455735.1 Candidatus Kapaibacterium sp. | reverse complement strand
GAAGACACGATACCAGTACGTCTTTCCACACTCGACGCTGTTATCAACATACGTGGCCCCAGCAGATGTGGGCTGCATGGCAAGGATGCGAGCACCACTAAGAGTTTGCCCCGCTGTGAATGTGGCTCCATCGCGGATCAGGCTTGCGTCGAATCCGACGAAGTTGTTTTCTGAACGGAGAACGAGATAGCCTGTGACATTGTCAGCGGGAAAGGGGTCCGTGACGGCAGTCCACTCGATGGTCTGGTTTGTTGCGGTTTGAGAGCGGAGCTGGATGGTTGGCGACGACGGCCACGTGGGTTCACGATAAGAACGCCAGAAAAGATGATTCAACGAGTTTCGATTGGCGCGTTGACGGACTTCGAGGATATTCGGAAAGCCAGGTCGAGGACGTTCGTTGTTCGGCAGGATGGAAAGTGAATCTCGATTGACGTCGGAGTCGTAAGCCGCCAGCGTACTCCCCGTAACGGCTACACTGTTGGCATTGCCAAGGCTTGACGGATAGTTTGCCTTGGGACGTTGTGCTGAGAGATAAGAAGGTCCAGGGTCGGCACGGTGGCCGAGTCCATGAACATAGGTCGTGTCAGCTCGGTAAATCTGCAGAAAGTCTCCATCCGTCGCCACGCTCATTTCATTTCTGAACGCACCCGTGGCAAACTTGAAGACGTCGAGTACAGCAGCATTGTCGATGGTTGTTTCAATGTAGCCATCTGAGGGGTCCAGATCTTCACGGAGGATGGCGCTCTGCCCCCTGTGGTGGATGACGATGATGGTGCCTGCACGAACATTGCGCCAGAGTGGAATGTCCTTGAATCTACATCCACCTTGCCGAGCGGTTTGCGTTCCGTTGTCGTCCGTGACAATCCAACCAACCATATTCAAATTGTCTCGTAAGACGAGGAGCTCGGTCCACTCCAGTGTCTCATCAATTTGGTTGACGTATTCGCTCACGACAACTTCCTGCGCTTTGGCCGTGGGCAAGCACACTGTCGATATTGCGACTACGACAAAAACGGCAAAGGCACGCAGAATCAATGGAGTCATGGTTCACTTTCCAAGGCTTCAAACTACCGTAACATACAACCAGAAACGGAACGGGGGAGCATGGCAACCATGCTCCCCCGAAAGGAAAACAAGCGAAGGTTATCGGATGACGGAGATCATCTGAGCACTGCGGAATGTGTCGGCTGTCAGCGTCACAATGTACGAACCACTTGCCACGCCAGTGAGGTCCATCGGGAAGGATGCGGATCCTGCGTCAACCATTCCGGCGAATACGGTAGCCACAACTTGGCCAGCCATGTCGCTAACGGTAATCGTGACGAATCGCGGCGCAGCAAACGATGCGGCAATTACGGCTGAGGACTGTACTGGATTTGGCACCACGCGGCGTACGACAGATCCGTCTTCCATTGGAAGCTCATTGACGGATGTGACGGCAGGACGTGTTGTTACCGTTGTTGTATCGGAGAACGTATTTCCACACTCGGACGTAATGCGAACCCAGTACTGGCCAGCATCACTGTTTTGTGCGTTTGCCTTGGTGAATGTGGGGGCTACTTCACCAGCAACGGCGTTTCCGTCCTTGAACCACTGATATTGAAGTGTGCCCGAACCAGTTGCTGCAACAGTAAGTGTGAGGTCCGTGCCAACCTGTACATCAAGTGTGGCAGGCAGATTTGTAGTGATGGTTGTACCTGGCTTGACACCAACGGTCGCCACTGCCGAGACAACACTACCACAGGCGGTTGAAACACGAACTGTATACGCACCAGCACGAGCGGCTGTGAAGTCACGGATTTCGTACGACGCTCCCGTTGCGCCGTCGATGTCTGCACCGTCCCTCAACCATTGATACCGTACAGTGCCCGTAGCCGTGGCCGTAACGGAGAGATTGAGCGTACCACCTTCGCACACGTCAACGGACGAAGGCTGTGTCGTGATCGTAGGCGTCGAGGCGATGTCGACGGTCACATCACCAGAGGAGAACTTCGTTGCATCATCTGTAAACTGACCGCGCACAGTGTAGGAGCCTGCGTCGTTTGCAGAGACGTTGGCTATGGTAAGCTCTTGTGTATTCACTCCAGCATACTTGGCCCCATTAGCCAATGGCTGTCCATTACGGAACCACTGAATGGTAATTGGTGCTGCTGCGGGGTTGGCATAAACTGCCGTGCGAAGCGTGACGGACTGGCCAACACATGCGTCGGCGCGTTCATTTTCAACGTCGACGAAAACACCACTGGTAAAGACGCGGATAAAGCGGCTGCGCGCCGTTCCGCATACGCCCGAGACAACACAGTAGTACTCATTGGCAATGTCGTTCGCCACAACGTTGCGGATTTCCAAACGCGAGCTTTTCGTACCGATGATACGACCATCATCTTCGAGCGCTGTTTGTCCACGGAACCACTGATAGGTTGGATTCGATGGAGCTTCAACAGTTACCGACATCACTGCAGTTTCACCAAGGGATACGGGCACCAAACGCGTTTGACTTGTGATGGACGTTGGCGTATTGACGCGTACGTGAGCGCTATTCGTTAGAAGATTTGCGCAAGTTCCAAAACCCTGAACGACGCAATGATACACGCCCGATGTACCATAGTGAACGTCAGAAAGCGGAAGAACAGCGTTCGTTGCACCAGCGATTGGGTTGCCGTCCTTGAACCACTGGAAGCTGCGCACCGAACCGCCAGTGCGAACGATCAGCTCGTGATCCTGGCCAAGGCAGAGGTCGACAGATTGAGGCTGATCAATAACTTCCAACGGAGCTGAGACAGCGAATCGCTCGGAGAGGCCGAGAACCGCAGCATCACCAACGCTCACAACACGAATGCGGTGGTTGGCATTAAATTCCTGGCCTGGAATAGTCCAAGAGTACGACGATTCACCCCTGAACGCATTGACGTTTCCTGGAGTAACCTGATCGATGAATTCCCATGTAGCGCCGTTGTTCGTACTGTACTCGATGCGCACTTGCGACGCGCCGCGGGCATTGTACTGGATAGAAATGGTTGTACCCGTACAAATGGTATCGCGGGAGTTCGGTGCAACAACGGAAATGCGGGGAGTGCGAAGGAAAATAGGGGACGTGAATCCTCCCGTTGCGTTGGCTGTAGAAACGCCGTCGTAAACACCCGTTGCTGAGGATGTGCTGTACACCAAGCCAGCATCCTGCCAGCGACGCTCTTCAATGCGACGAATGGCACTGTTGTTGGGTACGATGGCTGCCCAGGCTGTTGGGCGGTTCTCCGCAAAGTTCCGGTAGAACGTTTCCGTAAAGCTTGAAACAGTCTCAAGGCCTTGCACTGGTACTATCGACAGTGGACGTCCAGTACCGGCTACATTGTCGTACAGGTATATGAAGTTCTTGGGCGTTGCTTGGCTGTATTCATCAACAACACCCGTTGCTTGATTGATAGCAGAGCCTAAACGAATCGCCGTCGTTTGGTTGGTAAGCTGGAAGTGACCAATCAAGCGTCCGTTCGTGTCGCCCAATGACACACGCCAGAACAATACATTACCTTCTTGGAACGCAGTCGTATTCGAGATCATCATGTTGATCCAAACGGATTTCGATGTCTCCGAAGGACCAGTCGAAAAGGTCGAAAAGTTGCCCGGAACATTAAGGTTTTTACCGCTTCCATACGAGTGAACGTTCGTGGTCGCATCCCATGTAATGTTCAGGCCAGGACCCGTTGACGTGATGCCGCTTTGTGGCGTCATTCCTGTTACGAATCGATAGACTGTATTGGGACGTAGACCTGCGAACGTTACGCGAGCGTATGTGGGAACATTGAATGCCGTTCCACCGCAGGTTCCACCTGCGCTTTGAATGAACTGAGGAACAACTTCGCTGCTGATGAACGGACGTGTGCGAACATCGAGGGGTTCCAAGTCAAGTGTCGGCAATCCAGCAGCCGAAACACGCAGGATGTGCGTGCCAGTAGCGGAAACCGCTAGGTTGTCAAAGACTGCAATACCACGCGATGCTTGGACGGCCGTTGTGTTGACAACGTTACCCGACCCCGATACTCGTGTGATGGTCACTGTGCCAGCATACCCTTCATCGATAGTACCATCCAAACGATATGCCACGATCCTGAAGGGATTCATTGCCGTGTTCTGATAGGCAACGTTCTGGAATCCTTCGGGGAGAACATATACAGCGTTCGAGCTGACAGTGAACGTATTGGTTACTGCCTGGGATAGTACCATCCCGCTCGTGGCTGTAGCACGAATACTGACCCCAGGCTGTGCCGTGTTGTACGTTACGCCTGTAAATGTTACGGTATTGGAGCCAGCTGGAATTGTACCAGTTAGCGTTCCACCAAGGAGTCCCGTACCAGTGTTTAAGGCTAATGCCACGGTCGTGGCAGTGGTTACGTTCTTCGGCGCACCAGAAGCGTCGACCGAACGCACGGTAATGTTGAATGGCAAGTTTTGTGATGGAGCCGCAGGACGTTGCTCGAAAATCCGCAAGGCTACCGGCGTGCCAACGAGGTCCGTTGACGTCACACTCAAGTTGGCAACGTTCAGGTTCGGACGCGAACCCGTGCCAGGACCATCTTGGGCATAGATCCAACGCAGTTGAACCAAAGGCTGGTTTTCCGCAGAGAGGGGAAGTGTCCAATTGAGCGAGGCTGTCGTAACAGGCGTTGCGTATCGGTACTCGACAACCGAGCCATCATTGCGCAACGCGGTTTGCCAATTACCAGAGGAGCCCAATCGCCATTGCAAGCGCAGCACGTAGGGCCGTACGGGAGCTGAAGGTTGAGGCGCGAGCGACGTGGATTGCCAGCTGACCCGAACATCGGCACGACCAGTCGTATTCAGCGCAAGCACAGCGGCCCCAACAGAGTGGCAGTTGCTTGTCGTAGCTGCCGTACCCGTGTTGGTAAACGAGAAGCCGTTGGTTCCCTGACCTTGAATGCGGGTGCCTGAGGTAAGCGAATACACGCCAAGCCAATCACCTGCTGGCTGGGACTCGGCGTCGTTGCCGAAACCTTCCAAACGCTCAAGGAACGTATGGAACCGCATGGATGGAGGATAACTCAACGCTGGCTCGGTAGAAGCCCACGATGTTAGCGAGTAATTGCCCGATGCCAGATCATGGGCTGTCGGATTCGTTTGCGCAAACGCCCACACCGTAGTACTTGTAACCACGGCGCAAAGCATAAGCGCACGGAGGAAGATGTTGGCCATATTGGCGCTAACTCCTTGGTGCTCGAAGAACTTGGACTTTGAATTGCAACAAATCTACTCACAATGCATTCACTGACCAATCACGACGGCGTAACGGTTCAGTAAAACGAAAAACACAATGACTGCCTTAGCTGAGATTTTCACGATAGTGTTCGTTTAACCACGCATAGGCATCATCAACGATTCCTTTGAGGGTTCCACTGGCAAAGGGAGACTTCAGGTTGCCAGCGTTCACAATGTCAAGGAATGGCATGCTTCCACCGATGTCGCATATCCGCAGATAGTCCGCAAAAGCTGCTGATCTGTCTGCTTCGGCAGCTTGCCAGTATTGCAGAGCACACGTTTGTGCGAGAGCGTAGTCGATGTAGTAAAACGGGGATTCGTAAATGTGTCTCTGAAATTGCCACTGCCGTCCCTCGGCTGCTTCAGGTACACCAGATGCATCACGCCATGGCATATAGAGTTCTTCCATTGACTTCCATGCTTGGTTGCGCTCGGCGGGCGATGCCGTTGGATGATCGTAGACCCAGTGCTGGAAGTGATCTACGGCACAGGCATATGGCAAAAAGATGATGGCACCCTGTAGGTGGTAGAACCGGAATTTGTCCGTTTGTTCCCCGAAGAAATACGACATCCATGGCCATGTAAGAAACTCCATTCCCATGGAGTGGATTTCGCAGGCCTCTGCAGTTGGCCACCGATACTCCGGAACCTCGTACGCACGGGAACGGTACGCCTGAAAGGCATGACCTGCCTCATGGGTGAGCACCTCTACATCATGCGTGGTGCGGTTGAAGTTTGCAAAAATGAACGGTAGCCCAAACGTGCTGAAGCTGGTACAATACCCTCCCGTCGCTTTGTTGTCACGCGTCTTGAGGTCCATTAACCCTCTGTCCAGCATCAACTGGAAGAACTCATGGGTTTCTGGTGAGAGCTCCTCATACATACGGCGTGCTTGGTCCACGATGAAGTCATGATCCCCGTTCGCAATTGGATTGCCGTCAGCGAACTGGAGTTTTTCATCGTGAAAGGCCAGACCATTGGTTCCCAACCGTCGTGATTGCGCCGCACGTAGTTTCGTCGCCAGGGGGACCACATGTTCAACGACGGCACTGCGGAATGCCTCGACGTCCTTTGCGGAGTAGTCAACGCGACCAAACTCGACGTATCGGAACTCCGTGTACGAGTTAAATCCGAGCAGCTGTGCCTTGCGATGTCGGAGAGCTACAAGGTCATGATAAATCCGGTCGAATTCCTCCTTGTGACTTCCTAAAAACGCATACATTGCCTTCATTGCCCGCTGGCGGATGTTACCGTCAAGCTCTGTCAAGAGTTTACCAATAGAAGACAGATTGTA
>JALOMA010000148.1 GCA_025455735.1 Candidatus Kapaibacterium sp. | reverse complement strand
AAACCCGGAAACCAGCAGCTCTCCTTGCCACGAAGACGGTTCCAGCGGATGTAGATGTCCTGAATCGTATGATTCAGGACGTGTCCAAAGTGCAGGATACCAGTCACGTTGGGTGGCGGCATCAGGATGCTATACGGCGTTTTCGCCGACGGTGCAGATGCAAAATGGCCTGCAGCAAGCCATTGTTCGTACCATGATGATTCTACAACGGAGGGGTCGTAGGCTTTGGCAATAGATTGTTCCATAGAACGGCAAAGATACAAGCCCGGACCGCTCCAGCACATGAGCGTAAACATGCCGTAAAAGGCTGGGTGGTGAGAACTTTCCTTCGTCTCTGGGTACGAACAGGCCTATATTTGCAGCATCATGCTCGGAACTTGTTGCTGATAGGCACAGTACGAGCCCCCGTTGCTGGCTCAGCCACATCGGTAGACGATACACAATGCTTATATCCGTTCATCACATCAAGGAGGTTCTCCATGCGCGACATCCGCAAAGGCTCCCGCAGCATTGCTGCTCTTGCCCTAGGCACAGCGTTGATTCTTTCATCGTGTACTTGCATGATCAAGGAACCGGAGCTGAATACGATCAAACAACTCCGTACGGAAGAGAAACAACTTACAGCCGACATTGAAGCCGCGACGAAGAACAAAGCGAAGGTCAATACCGAATTGTCAGCCCGCGAAGCAGAACTGCGTAAGTGCACGGAAGACAGGACGTTCATCCAAGACAAGTTGAACAAGTGGCCAAACGTGTGGCCCGAGTAATCGGCGCCTGACTAACCATCTTTATCAACTTGAAATCCTAAAGGAAATGCAATGATGAAAACCATGCTCTTCATGCTCCTGTTCATCGGGAGCGTCGTTACCTCCACGGCACAAGTGCCACCACCACCAGAATCCAAACCCGATGAACAACTGACATGCGACGAAGCTGCGGCACGTATTGCCGAGTTTAAGGAACGCAATGGCGGTTTGTCGACGAAGCTTGCCGGCGTCAAGGGCGAGGTAGATAAACTGGAAGCACAACTCGCCGAAGCTGTACGCAACAAGAAAAAGTGCGATGACGACATCGCAGCCTTGATTGGTGCTTCCGAAGCCGATATGAATGCCTTCGGTCAACGTCTTGGCGTTCTCGAAGGACGTATGCGCGAACTTCGGGACCTGCCTGGTGATCAACTTGCCGACCGTCAGGACGACGTAAAAGCCCTCGAAGCCGACTACCTGGAACTACGCCAAAATCGTATCGCTGTCCATCCAAATTTCTATCAGCGCGTAGTTGATCTTGGCAAGAATATCAAGGGCCTATACCGCGAAAAGAAAATCAAGGGTTACGTCGTTCGTTCATGGGCTGAAAACCGCGACTGTCTCTGGAATATTGCAGGACAAAGCGGTATCTATGGTGATCCTCTCCAGTGGCCCAAGATTTGGCAAGCCAATACGGACAAGATCAAGAACCCAGATATCATTCAACCAGGCTGGGTCCTGACTGTTCCACCTGCTGGGCCAAAGACCTCCGACGAACAAAAGGCAGAACGCGCATACTATCGCAAGAAACGCATCGCTGCGGCTGCTGCGTCCTCTGTTGCACCTGCCACAGGTACCCAAGCAGCGCCCGAAAAGAAGGCTTCGGAAGCAGGCAACTGAGCACCGCTGCCAGCAACCGAATGTGACGACCAAACGGGCGAGGTTTCCTCGCCCGTTTTCTTTTGTAGGTTGCATTGCCGACGTTATGTCCCACCATCAACTTGCCTTATGAACATCGTCGAACGGAAGCTCCGTGTTGCCGACGTCAATCCCGTCGAACTCTTTGGCTCGCAAGAGGCACATCTCCAGCTTATTGAGAACAAGTTCGACACCGCAATTACTGTGCGGGGCGATACCATCATCATGCGAGGTGAGCCCGCCGAAGTGCGTAAGATTGAATCCATCTTTACGGAGCTCATGTATACCCTCCAGCGCAACGGCAAACTGTCGCTCACAGACGTTTCGATGATCATCGATCTCGTTGAAGGTGGCCGCGCGGGGCAACAACCACAGCTTACGGCCGAAGATCTTGACTCGGTCATTCTTTGGGGCAAACGCGAGGTTATCCGAGCCCGTACGCCACGCCAGTTGGAATACTACAAAAAGGTGCGCTCAAACGACATCGTGTTCTGCATAGGCCCTGCCGGTACTGGCAAGACCTTTCTTGCCGTGGCCATGGCCCTCGCCGCTTTACGCGCCAACGAAGTTTCTCGTATCATCCTATCCCGCCCAGCAGTGGAGGCCGGTGAGTCCCTCGGCTTCCTTCCTGGTGATATCTCGGAAAAGATCGATCCTTATCTGCGCCCACTCCTCGACGCCCTAGGCGATATGGTAAGCCCAGATAAACTGAAAAGTATGCTGGAGCGGCGCATCGTTGAGATTATTCCTCTGGCCTTCATGAGAGGACGCACCCTGAACAACTCGTTTATCATCCTGGATGAAGCACAGAACTCCACCAAGATGCAGATGAAGATGTTCCTGACGCGCCTCGGACAAAACTCCAAGGCCATCATTACTGGCGACGTGTCCCAGGTTGACCTCTCCTCCAAAACGGAATCGGGGCTCTTGGGCGTCCATCGTCTGTTTCGCGATATCAAGGGAATTGAATTTGTAGAGTTTGAAAAGGTCGACGTCGTCCGGCATCGGTTGGTTATGGAGATCGTAAGTGCCTACGAGCGCGAAGACGAACGGAGAAAGGCTCGCGAATCGGCGAAGCCCGGGTCAATCACACATGGTAACGACGACGCACCTCTTCCATGAATGAGCTGTTTCGCATCGGATTTTTGTCGGTCACTTGGGTAGATGCTCTCGATGTTGCCCTCATTGCCATCATCTTCTTCCTCGTTTGGCGCGCGTTACGCGATACCGTGGCCGTCCAGATCCTGGTCGCCTTGGTTTTCATTCTTGCGCTCTCGTTTATCACAGAATCTGCAAATCTTAAAACCGTCAATTGGGTTCTGCGACGCATTGCCGATGTTGGACTGGTAGCCTTCATCATCCTGTTTCAGCCGGAGCTTCGGCGGGTTCTGCTCCTCTTAACACAGACGCGTCTCTTCCGCTGGTTCATGCGGACATCCAATCAGGAGACCATTGATGATGTTGTAGAAGCAGCGACCGATATGGCAGCCAAACATATTGGTGCATTGATTGTCTTCTCGCGTGCAGAACATGTCAAAGTCACCGTAGAGACAGGCATCGTACTTCAAGCCGCCGTCAGTGCCGAGCTTCTTCTTTCGATCTTTAATCCTCGGTCTCCATTGCATGATGGAGCCGTCGTTATCGACAATACAACGGTCATTGCTGCACGGTGCGTCCTGCCGCTTAGTTCGCAGCAGCGTCTTGGAGGCCGCATCCTTGGGACGAGGCATCGTGCAGGCCTCGGGCTATCAGAACAGGCGGACGTCGTGGTTCTTATCGTATCGGAAGAAACCGGAAAACTCAGTATTGCCTATCAGGGCGAGCTCGATCAATCCGTCACGGCAGAATCGCTGAAAGAGACACTTAGTACACGCCTTGCCGCTCTTGCGGCAAGCTGATTACCATCGCCTTCATGCTCAGTTCACCTTCATTTGCCAAACCATTGTTTGAAGATCGCCGTCGAGCCCTCGTCGACCATTTACGAGGCCGTGGTATCACGGACGAACGCGTCCTCCACGCTATCGCGACCGTTCCTCGCGAGCTCTTCGTTCCAGCTGCCATGCGAGATAAGGCCTACGAAGACACCGCCTTACCAATTGATGAACGTCAAACCATCTCCCAGCCATACACTGTTGCTGCAATGACGCAGGCGTTGGACGTCGTTCCTGGGCAACGGATCCTTGAAATAGGTACCGGCTCCGGTTACCAGGCCGCCGTGTTAGCCGTGCTGGGTGCCGTCGTGTATTCCGTGGAAAGACATCATCGCCTGTCTCAACAGGCTCGGCAAACGTTGGAATCGGTAGGCCTTGGTACCGTACACCTCCGAGTAGCCGATGGCACCATCGGCTGGAGTTCGGAAGCACCCTTCCATGGAATTGTCGTCACTGCGGGTGCTCCTGACGTCCCTGAAGTCCTTGCCCGACAGCTAACAATCGGTGGCCGAATGATCATTCCTGTTGGCGACCGGAACGAACAACAGATGTATTGCGTGGTGCGTACCTCGGACGAATCGTGGAGGGCCGACGACTTGGGGGCCTTCAAATTCGTGCCGTTAATCGGCCGTGAAGGTTGGGAAGATGGCATCCGATAGTTTACGCCAAATCCTTGTCATTTGTGGCCCAACGGCTACAGGCAAGACGTCCCTGGCCGTTTCATTGGCCAATCACCTTCGCATGGAAGTGATCAATGCCGATAGCCGGCAGATGTTTGCTGGCATGGAAATCGGAACGGCTGCGCCAACCATCGAAGAACGCGCCGCCGTCCGCCATCACTTCGTTGGTACCAAGGCCCCTTTCGAAGAGACTACGGCAGGAATGTTTGTGCGAGAGGCCCAGGCTATTCTTACATCCTTGCCCGCGAACGTTCTCCCTGTTCTCGTGGGCGGTGCTGGACTCTATATTTCCGCCCTCTGCGATGGACTTAGTTCGGAAATCGTACCGTCGACCGACGAAGCCAAGCGCAAAGCCAAGGCTATCATTGAGCTTCAAGGCAGGGATCGAGCTTGGGAACAGCTTCAGACAATAGATACCGTAGCTGCTGAGGCATACACAGACCGTAATCCAAGTAGAATTCAACGAGCATTAGCCTATTATTTTACGACAGGTAAACGCATCAGTGATTCCTGGCAGTCCCAGCCGAACCGTGCTGCCGTCGACCCCGTACGAATCGCGATTTCCATGGACCGCGATATGCTCTACGAGCGGATCAACAACCGATGCGAATGCATGATGACGAACGGCCTCATGGAGGAAACGCAGGCCCTGATGGATGCGGGAGTTAATCCCCAAACACAAGCCTTGCAGAGTGTTGGGTATGCGCACATGATCGATGTACTCAACGGCAAGCGCTCTCGTGAGGAGGCTCTCGCATCGATGCAACAAGAAAGCCGACGCTATGCCAAACGGCAACTGACATGGTTTCGGCGAGATCACCGCATCGTCTGGTTCGAACAAGGCCCATTACTCGTTTCAGACGTCCTTGAGTTCCTAGCGACGAGAATTTCACCGCAGTTCTTCCGCTGAAGCCCGCCATCTTTTGTAGGTTTGCAAGGCAGCAGCCCGAGGACATTCCCGTGACCAACATCAGACTTCTCTCCGCCATAATCTGTGTGATTATGGCCTCCAATGCATATTCCCGACCCAGTTGGTCCGACTCCCTGCGGCAGGTTTCCCCACTGATGTCGGCTCCAGCCGATAGTAGCCGAGCTCTCGCCATCCTCCGCACCCGCCTTACTGCCCTGCTTACTGCCAAGGCCTATCGCGCATCCCAGGTTTCGGCTTGTGTTGTTGATTTGTCGAATGGTCGGACTCTCTTCGATTTAAACGGCTCAACACCGCTTACTCCCGCATCCACCACAAAACTTTTTTCCACTGCTGCATATTTCACGCTCGCTGGGAAGGGGGCCTCGGTACAAACCGAAGTGCGAACGGATGGCTCACTTGCCAACGATGGCACCCTGCAGGGAAATCTTTATTTGATAGGCAATGGTGATGCCTTTCTTTCCACGACGGACCTGGAGTATTTGGCCGATCGCTTGAGCGCCATGGGTGTTCGGCGAATTACAGGATCGATCTTTGGCGACGGTAGCCGGTTCGACGATGTAGCCGATCGGTCACGATATAGCGGGGATGGCGAACACGTCCAACCTCTCCCCCCTATTCGCCCCTTGATCGTCAATGATGGCATGGTTAGTGTCATCGTCTCTGCCGCTCGAAACGGCAGGGTATCGGCACAAACGGTACCATCCAGTACGTGCTTCGTCGTGAACATTACTGGGGGCGGTACTTCGCGTGGTAAGCGTGGCCGCCGCAGCCGGTGTTCCATCAATGCCAGTACTCGGCCGGATGGAACCATGGTGTTTACCATTGCTGGATCTCCTGGGGCAGGTCGTTCCTTCACGAAGATCTTCTCCGTGTCCAACCCAGCCTTGGCCGCTGCCTCCATCTTTCGTTCCCGACTAACGAGTGGTGGCGTATCCGTGGAGGGTGGCGCGGCAGAACGCACGGCGCCACCAACGGCCACCGTTCTTCGGACATTCAGAAGGCCTTTCGCCGACCTTGCTTCGGTCGTAAACAAACGCAGCCACAACTATTATGCGGAACACGTCTTCATGATGACGGGGTCGTTGTGCGGTGAATACCGTCACACGGCGGAACGTGCCAAACGGGCCATGGTTGAGTTCCTTGATAGTCTTCATGTACCTGCGCTGGGCTGTCGATTCAATGATGGCAGTGGTCTTTCAAGGCGCAATTTGTCGTCGGCAGTTACACAAGCACGTCTCCTCCGCGCCATCGCACGTCAGCCTTGGGGCCCCGAATACCGTGCTACACTCTCCGTTGCTGGGAGGGATGGCACACTTCGCAGGCGCATGGTTGGTACGGCAGCCGAAAACAACTGTGTTGGGAAAACGGGAACGCTGCGCAACGTCAGTGCATTGAGCGGCTATGTTCGAAC
>JALOMA010000147.1 GCA_025455735.1 Candidatus Kapaibacterium sp. | reverse complement strand
GTCTGGGCCTCTTCGCATGATTCGTGGATTAGAGGTACAGGACAACTCCAATTCATGCAGGGGCTGCAGGTCGCCAGCGTGATGGGTAACAAGCACATGCTCAGCCACGATAATGTTTACCTGGCGGGGTCTGAAATTCGAGGGGGCTTTTGTAACTGAAGCAGGAATGGACTGCTGTGCGTGCGCAATGACATAGAGATACGTTCCGTAGTCTTCTACCTTGGGGTGATGAATGCGCCCATCAACAGGTAATACTGTAGCGCGCCTGCAGTCGTTCAGGACAAGGTCGTGAACCGGAAACCAATGCTTTAAGATGGCATCTTCTTCATCTTGGCTAGGATCGGCAAGGTCTATCCAGACCATTTCGGACGTACCCATGGACGAGGGCGCCATCGCAAGCAGTGCGTCGAGACTGTGCGAGGTAATGCCGTCCGAAGCATACCTTTTGATGGTAACCATGGGCAATAAGGCCTTGAAGTTCGGTAGATTCGCAGCAAACTTACCGATTGTGATGCATGAGAAGACAGACAAAGACTGAAGTCGAGATAACCATAGACGCACTTGGATTCGAAGGCATCGCTGTTGGCCGTATAGATGGGGTCGTTCACTTCGTTAAGGGCGGTCTGCCCGGTGAACGCGTACGTATGGAAGTTCTGAAGTCCAAACGGCGCCACCATGAGGGTAAGGTGATCGAAGTGTTGGATCCTTCCCCGGAGCGCCGTCGGCCACCATGTCCACACTTTGGAGTTTGTGGTGGGTGTTCATGGCAGCACTTGGACTACGGGGCACAGCTAATCTGGAAGCGGCAGCACGTCGTTGATGCGTTCTCACGGATTGGCAAACTGGAAGGGTTTCCCATATACGAGACGTTGGCCTGTCCTACGGAATTCGGTTATCGTAACAAGATGGAATATAGTTTTGGGGCTTCTCGCTGGCTGACTGATGATCAAATAGCGTCGGACGAAGTCTTCGACACATCCTTTGCGCTCGGCCTCCATGTGCCAGGAAGATTTGACAAGGTGCTCAACGTCGAGCGATGCATGCTGCCCAATGACGTATCTGCCCAGATTCTCTCGCATAGCCACGAGATTTGCAATAGGTTTGGAGTGTCGGCTTACAATCAGCGCGAGCATACTGGTTGTATGAGACACCTTGTTGTGCGGACGAGTACGACGACAGGCTCGGTGTTGACTGTGATTGTGACAACGACACCAACGTCCGATAACGAACATCAGGCAATTGATGCTTGGTTTGGCCTTGCCAGTAGTTTGCCATCGGGTTCAACAATGGCTCATGCGATCAATGATTCGTGGAGCCCTGTTGCCACTGGTACCATTGCCCGTATGGACGGTTCAGGCTACTTGGATGAAACCTCACTAGGCGTTACGTACAGAATTTCGCCATTCTCATTTTTCCAGACGAACACCCATCAGTTGCCCACACTTGTTGGCAAAGCGCTTTCGTTGGCGGCGATAACAACGGAGAGTACTGTGTGGGACCTGTATTGCGGCACAGGAACGCTGTCTCTCCCCGCAGCACGGCGTGCAAAACGTGTCATTGGTGTAGAGTTGGCCGAATCATCCATTGCTGACGCTCGAGCGAATGCCAACCGCAATAGCATAGATAACGCAGAGTTCCACGTGGCTGACTTGCATTCACCGAAGGCGACTTCGTTGCTGGATGCGTTCCCTTCGCCAGATGTGATTCTCGTGGATCCGCCAAGAGCAGGGATGCATACCATGCTCGTGGAACATCTGCTTCGAATCAACGCACCCATCATTGTATATGTGAGCTGCAACCCTTCAACGCAAGCCCGAGACTGCGCCCTGCTGTCGGAAGCCTATGACGTTATGGAGGTGCACCCCGTTGACATGTTCCCGCAGACGTATCACGTAGAGAGTGTGGCACTCCTCAAACGCCGCTAACGGGCTATCTGAATTGGGATAACGCTTACGTGCGGCCCGACCGTGCAGCGGACGAAATAGGTCCCTGTTGATGTCTGTGGAAGCTGAAATGTTGCCTTGTGTGTGCCCGGAAGCAGACGCGGTTGTTGCGTGGGCTCCCCGACGGTGCGCCCAAAGATGTCCACAATGTCCAATGTTGCCTCGGCTTCACGCTCTAGCTGATAGGTGACGTCCACAACAGTACCTGCAAGAAACACAGGCCCATTCTCAATCCGAATGATCTTCGTGGCGTCTGGAACAGGAACATAGTCCACGGCATTGAGGCCAAGGAGTTTGGCACGCTGTCTCTGAGCCTCGATGCTGTTCCGCAGAGCCTCGACCTTGCTATTTGCGGCAATAACGAAGACAATCTGTTGCGTTTCACCTGGGGCCAACGAAAATGGTCCTCCACCAATGACCATCGACACATCCGTGATTCGTGAGGATTTCCGAGCAATACCACTCGACATGGTAATGAACTTCTCGGTACGGGTAAACCCATCGTAGAGTGCAATGTCGTCGAAGGATCGTACGGGATTGTCCAACGCAAAGTAGTTCGTCGCCAACGGTGAGATCATTGAAACGCCCACGTAGGGCAGGTCGGAACGTTCTACGTTCTCGACAATGCCAATGCCTGCGTCACCTAGCCATCCGCATCCATTGGCTTGCCCACCGGGGCCAATGTCCCAGTCCATGAAAAGAGATGCATAGGCATTTCGGAGAACAGTATCAGTGCGGTTCGTAACGTCGAAACGAAGCAATACCGATTGATTGACAGAGTCTGCCGGTGATTGATACACATGCTGGCGGACGGAGACACCAGCAGCAAACCGTTCGAAACGGTCGTCATATGATGCCGTTGCTCGAATGCCGGCATCAACACTGTCTGTTTTTATCCGAATAATCTCAAGTGCCGTAAACGACGTGTCCTTGCGGCCAACTTGGGCCGTTCTACCCATGTTTGATATATGGTTAGGGCTTGCTGCCACCATAAAGGATGCTTCAAAAAGCATGTCGGGACCGCCATTCAGTCGACAACCATCCCCTTGTACATTCGACGGATAGTCATTGTATGCTAGGTTGCCCGCGCTCGTGACCGTCAGGGCGAGATCATTGGCAGTTAGTGTCCGATATGAGGTATTGACTCGAGCGGTCAGCAGAAGGCGTCCCGCACGTACGCCTCCGTCGGAGATTTCCACCAGGAGATTCATGATGCCGTTCAATGGGGCATCAGCAGGTATATCGACGAGGATATCCGATGGCAGGCTCTTCGCGTCATTCGTCCCAAGGGGCCCGACTGATACTGCAGGAGTTTGAACGACGGGTGTGACTTCCCCTGGAATGGCTCGCACGTCCACGCGAGCGTCCACGAGTGGAGATAGCTGGTTCTTGATGCGTATTCTCAGCCTTGCCCGTTCACCGGGAGTAATTGTGCCATCATCGACGTCGTCTTGCAGAGTGGCCTCTACGACAAGAGCACGTTTTGCATTCTGTTGGCGAAGTGCCTCAAGGGCGTTGACGCGGCCAGACCCAAACCGGCCGATGGCAAACAGATTGGCACCGTCAATGGTATCGGCTGTGGCAACGAGGATAGCTTTGATTTCATCCGGAGTTGCCATGGGTCGAGCCAATCGGACCATGGCCGCTACGCCTGCTACAACAGGGGCTGACATACTGGTGCCACTGATTGTGCCATAGCTGCCATTCGGAATTGTAGAGAGGATGCGGACGCCTGGGGCCGCTATGTCAACCGTAGCGTGGCGATTGGAGAACTCGGCTAGGACGTCGGCTTGGTCCGTTGCAGCAACGGAAATGGCGTCATCATATGCCGCGGGATAAAGTGGTGCATCGACGCCATCATTGCCAGCCGCCCCGACAACCAAGGCGCCGAGCTGCGTCGCCGTTGCTATGACATCTGCACTGGCAAAGGAAGCTTGGGGGCTTCCAAAGGAACAGTTGATGATCTTGGCCCCCATCGACGCTGCATAAAGGATTGCATCTCCAGTACGAGTTACAGAGCGAGAAGCTGCCTCATCTTGGCTCACCTTTATGGCCATGAGCTTGGTTCTGAGAGCGATCCCAGCCGAACCCAAGGCATTGTTGGACACGGCAGCGGCGATCCCAGCGACATGTGTTCCGTGGCTGTTGCCGGGTGTAGGGCGGTTGTCGCCAGTGGAAGAAGAACTGCTAACGAAGTCCCAGCCGACGTAGTCATCAACAAATCCATTTCTGTCATCATCGACACCGTTCGTGCGTTTGTCCCGATTTGCTCCGTCCCGGCCGATTTCACCACTATTGTACCAGATGTTGGGGGCAAGATCTGGATGGTCCAGATCAATGCCGGTATCCACAATGGCAATGATCGATTCCCCTTGCGATGGAAGGAGCTGCCACGCGTCGGAAGCCCGAACCAGACGATGATGATACGCTTGGCCAAAGAGCGGGTCGTTAGGTTCACTGCATAGCGTCTCTGACGGAAGTACGGCAGCCGTGTCGACGTCAGGGTGGGCCGAAAGTTTACGCGCAGCCATGGCTGCATCAACGGGGCCCCTTGTCATAACAACAACAGTATTGCGAAGAGCCGTGAGACGGCTTGTGGGAAGACTGGTAAGGACCTGCATTCCGCGTTGCCGCCTGGTCTCCACTGCCTGAAGAGTAGCGTCGAGTATGAAGGGCTCCGTATCGTGCTCGCCAATCGCCGAAAAGAGAAAGGGGAGTGAACCTGACCGGCCCTGATCGAGCCAGCGATCCAAGGAGGGAGAGGACGGTTTCAGACGTAACACAATACGATCTTCAGCTGCAATCGAAGGCGATGGCAGCAAGCTGAAGAGGAGGAGAATAAGGAGCGCACGATGCATCGCCGAGGACTTTCGATGGTTCGCGTCCATGATGGCATAAAGGCGCGAAATGTTACTCGAAGGGCACTACGATACGTTTGCGAACAATACGTGCCATCCCAATGCGAACTTCCACGACGTAGTCACCATTGGACGCAAACTTTCCTTGCTCGTCACGTCCGTTCCAGCTGATGTCGTACGTGCCAGGCGTCTGGTGGCCTGAAAAAATCGTTGCGATGACCTTTGCCTGAGTCGAGTAAATGACAACTTCCACGTTACTTGGCACATCCACGGAATATCGGATGGTTGGTGAAACGTCTTCCGTCATTCCAAAGAATCCGGCGATGTCGCGGAGAGCAATCTGCAGGTTGCCTGTTCCCATCGGAAACTGTAAAACGCCTGGGACATACATCGAGTTGGCAATGGCAATCTGGCGTTGCGCAATCTCGTGTTGGCTTGGGGCATAAATCTCTGGTGGGATAGCCATCGTGCGCATGGCAAGTTCGGCCGCACTGGGATCCCGTACGGTCGTCTTGACGGCATCGATCAATGGGCGAAGACGTCTGCAATCATATTCGAAACGCTGGCTGGCCGTGAGCTTGAGCGCCAGAGCTTGGCGGAAAAGACTGTCTTGAAGTGGACTATACCGTACTTGTCCGTCTCCAGGCACCGTAGCCCCCCCGTACGAAATAGTGTCGCCGGTAATGTATTCGATGGGGGTAACACGCCGTGGCGTCGACAGCATGAGTGTGGACTGTGCCGACGCTTGAAGGAACGTACCAACCACTGTAAGGATGGTTAGTAGGGCGATGACGATGGTACGATACAATTTCATGAGGTATTAAAATAGCGAAGCCGCCGCGGATGGGCCGCGACGGCTTCATAAGATCATCATTGTATCAACGCGTTATGGCATCAACCGTTGCGCAGGGATTTCCGTTGTGCCTCGTTCAAGAGGTCACCGAGGCTGACTTCTTCACCCGCTGCCATTCCCTTGGGAATGGGCACGGAGAACTGGCCGTCGCCACGGCGATCTGGACGCCGCTCGCCGCGTCCTTCCCCACGTCCCTCGCCTTTGTTCTCAGAACGGTTGGAGCCATGATCGCCACCTGCCACGGATCCATCGGCATTCTTCATGGCAAGAATAAGGGACGACGTAGCTGGTGCAGCGTCGACCACGACACAGGAAATAGTCTCTCCAGCAGCAACCGCTACCTTTTTGCCAGGTCCAGCATTGAGCATCTTCGAACGAGGTACAAAGCCGTCGAACGAATCCAGGACGCGTACAACCAGCCCCTGTACGCCTGAGCTTTGAACAACGCCTTCAACGTCACTACCAATGGGTAGGCGCTCAGTCAGCGTTAGCCACGGATTCTCCTGCGTTTGTTTGTAGCCGAGGCTGAGACGACGACGTTCGGCGCTTACTTCCAGAACTTCCAACTCAAGTTCCTGGCCCACCGAGACAACATCCGAAGGATGCTTTACTCGTTGTGTCCACGAAAGGTCAGTAACGCGCAACAGTCCCTCTACGCGTGGTGCTACGGCGACGAACGCCCCAAAGTCCGTGATGCGTTGAACCACACCTTTGACGCGTTGGCCTACGGAATATGCCTTTTCGATGTTCTCCCATGGGCTCGGCTCAAACTCGCGATGGGTGAGCGATAGTTTGCCCTTCTCCCGGTCAGCAGAGAGAATCTTTACCTTGAGGGTCTCGCCGCGCTTGAACGCATCCTCAGGTTTTTCCAACCGTGTTTTCGAAAGCTGAGAGACATGCACCAGACCTTCAACGCCACCAATATTCACGAAGACGCCAAAAGGCATGATGGACGAGATGGTTCCTTCATGTACCGAATC
>JALOMA010000146.1 GCA_025455735.1 Candidatus Kapaibacterium sp. | reverse complement strand
GATCAAAGCTCACCTGGGCGTCGACCTTGCTTGAGAGCACAACAATGGCCAACATCATCATTGCAACGTATGCGTTGCAACGCAGAAGCGATAAACGGCATGGGACGTTCATACGATCATCTCGCCAAATGGGCGTGTTGGAAACAAGAAAAGAAGAAAAGAAACGGAAGTTATCGCCCGGCACCACGGACGAAGATTCGGGAAAGAACACCACCATCAGCACAGCGCACACGCAGGGTATACTGACCAACGGCAAGCGATGCAACGGGAATGGACATCGAACGCGACACACCTCCGCCGTCGATGGTCAAGACGACATTTCCCGTTAGGTCGACGATTTCCACCATCGTGGGTGCGGCCGGGCTGTCGATATCGACGCCAAGAATGGACGTGGCGGGATTCGGGGCCAAGCGCAAGGATGGACTACCCTCCTCATCAAGGGATTCCTGCCGAATGGGTTCGCGCTGCAGCTCTGGAGGATGGGCTCGATACACACGCAGCCCTGACAGTCCAACATCAACATGTTGGTCGCCGGTAAAAAGATCGACATCGTCGACGAAATCCGCATTCTTTCCGCGAGGTTTATCGTCATCGATGGAAATCGACTTCTGCTTGCGCAGACCTGCCGAGAGTTCAATGATGCGAGCGCGGCGAGTACGGTCGATTTCGTTCGTGCGTTCCTGGATGGTATCACGCGCCTTTTGTTGACGCTTTTCCGAGCGAGTTCCCTCGATTAACACAAGCTCCATGGTTCCGTCGCGATTGACGTCATCGATTTTCATCCTGTAGGATCGGCTACTTTTCTTCCCAAACTCAAGGAGTGTCGTATCCTGCTCTTTCCCACTCCACACAAGGGCATGGGGAACAACGGAGCGCTCACCATATTCAGTCAACCATCGTTTGATTTGAAATGTATCCTTTTCACCATCACCGTCGACATCCGGAATCTCGTATTGTACATACGTCAGTTTTTCGGCGGAGTCCACCTTGACCACTTTTCGCTGGCCAAAGACCTGTCCATGAGCCAGAAAGCAAAAACACACTACGCACATGAACGCCCGCGAAAACGCACCGATACTGTATCGCTCCGTCATATAACCTCCTGAACAACCACCACGTTGTTACATATTCATCAGTAGAAACACTGATTTTTTACGAAGGCAAAGCTTGGAAAAGAAATTGGGGTTTGCAAATTTCCATCGTGAAATTTCAGAGATGTTCGCAATTTTTACGGCGACGTGCTTGCTATTGTTGACAGGCGACTCTGAAAAGTCAAATAGTACTATTCCTCCCCTCTTTCCCCCTACCTTTGTACATGATTCGTCTTGCACTTATTGGCTATGGCTCCATGGGACAAGCCGTGGAGCGCCTTGCTCCACACCATGGCTGCACCGTAACCGCAATCTTCGATGAACACCGGCCGTTCGTGGAGGCTACCGGTGGTGCATTCGATGTGGCCATCGACTTCACCCAACCGGACGCCGTTCTGGAGAACGTTCGCCAGGCCTGTGCTCTCCGCCTTCCACTCGTCATTGGTACCACAGGGTGGTATCAGCACGTGGAAGCCGTGCGCGCCATGGTCACAGCCGCCGACATCGGCCTAGTCTACGGCACGAACTTCTCGATTGGTGTGCACATGTTCCTCCGCGTAGTGGCCGAAGCTGCGCGTTTGGTCAACACTCAGGTGGACTACGATGTGATGCTCCACGAGTGGCACCATGGACGCAAGAAAGATTCACCCAGCGGAACTGCCCTGACGCTTGCCGAGACCATCCTGCGCCACGTAGACCGTAAGACGGGACTGCAAACCGAAGCAATACACGGTACTCCGGATGCCTCGCTCCTGCACGTTACCAGCACGCGCGGCGGGTCCGTGCCTGGAACACATACAGTATGGATTGATGGCCCCTTCGACCGTCTGGAGCTTACTCACGAAGCCCGTAGTCGCGACGGCTTTGCTGGTGGCGCCCTTCAAGCAGCAACGTGGATACACGATCGGAAGGGTATTTTCGACTTCACCGATGTTGTTTCGAACCTTCTTGGCCTTCCATGATTTCCGCCCTTGCCTCTGCCTTCCTGCTCTTTAGCGCGCCCTCCGGTGACACCGTCCGTAGTGCCAAGGCCCCTTTCACGACGGAACCAGCCGAGCTAACGTTGAAGGTGGATGCCTATGGCTTTGCAACGTCGAAGGTGCTGGTACGCAACAACACCCGGGACACCGTCAGGATTACAGGCATCAAGGGCTCCTGCGGCTGCGCATCCGCCAATGTGCAACAACCAATCATGCCACCGAATGGCACCGGCATGGTGTTGGTTATGGTCAATGCAAAAAATGCCGACGACGTGCGCAATGCCGTCGAATATGTCATCACACTTTCGAACGGAACAACACTCTCAACCCTTGTCCGCGTGACAAAATAACGCCTACCCAAATTGCAATACCATGAATTATTGGCTGATTAAAACCGAACCCGACGTGTACCACTGGGATACGATGGTCAACGATTCCGTGACCTTTTGGGATGGCATCCGAAATTATCAGGCAAGAAACTACATGCGTGACATGCGCATTGGTGATATTGCCCTGTTTTATCACACCGGCACCGAACGGCGCGCCGTGGGCATCTGCACCATTGTCAAGGAAGCATATCAGGATCCTACAACAAACGAAGAAGCATGGGTAGCCGTGGACGTGCAAGCAAAAGGACCTCTGAAACGTCCCGTATCGCTGGATGAAATCAAAGCCGAACCCCTTCTGGACGGCATTGCCCTTGTGCGCCAGGGCCGGCTAAGCGTCGTACCCCTCAGCAAGGAGGAGTACGACACCATTATTGCCATGAGTAAGCGCGGTTAGCGCTGAAGTGTCTTGCGCAGGAATTCCACATCCTGCCGAACCTTTTTGTCGGTATCGATATAATTCAGGATGGTCTGGCAAGAATGCAGGACGGTGGTATGATCGCGACCGCCAAAGTGCATGCCAATACTCTTCAACGACATCCTGGTAAGCAACTTTGCCAGATACATGCACATCTGTCGTGCCAGCACGACTTCATGTTTGCGTGTTTTAGCGGAGAGCAGGGTAATATCCAGGTTGTAGTACGACGATACTTCCTGCTTGATGTCGTCAATTGTCAATTGGCGGCTACTGGGGGCATTCGTAATCCCACGAACGACTTCTTTCGCCAGGTCAAGCGTCAGGTCGCGGTGGTCCAGCGTCACCTTCGCCAGCAGGGAAATCAAGCAGCCTTCCAATTCGCGCACGCTTGACGAAACGTGGCGCGCAACATATTCCAGCACGTCGCCGGGCATGTCCATGCCCTCTTCCATACTCTTCTGCTGCAGGATGGCCATGCGTGTCTCGAAGTCCGGCACACCAATATCCGTCGTCAATCCCCATTGAAACCGGGAAATCAACCGTTCATCGACATCGGCGAGATCCTTCGGTTGTTTGTCGGACGTCAGGATAAGTTGTTTTCCAGCCTGATGCAAGGCATTAAAGGTATGGAAGAACATATCCTGCGTTTTTTCCTTGCCGCCCAGAAACTGAATATCATCCACGATCAGCACATCAACCGTGCGGTAGAAGTTCGTGAAGTCATTCACCTTATTCGTCTGGATAGCATTGATATACTCCATCGTGAACTTCTCGGAGTTCGTATAGAGTACACGTGCATTGCGATTCTTTTGAAGGACGCGGTTGCCAATAGCTTGTACCAGGTGGGTTTTTCCAAGGCCCGTAGGACCATAGATCACCAGCGGATTGTAGCGCGTCGTACCCGGATTATCGGCCACGGCCATCCCTGCCGAGGTAGCAAGCTGGTTGTTTTCGCCGCGGATGAAGTTGTCGAACGTATACCGTGGGTTGAAGTACGACAGGTAGTTCGGATTCCGTCCGCCAGGCAAGGTCTCGGCCGCCGGTTTGTCGGCAAACGGCAAGGTGCCCTGGTGCGAGGCACCGCGGGCGCCGGGCAGGCGAATCGTGCGCTCTTCGGGCGATGACGTACCTTCTTCCACCACAACCTGATACTGCAGCTTTGCGGAAGGGCCGATCACCTTCTGAATCGTCTTCTGCAGCAAAGGGCTGTAGTGCTGCTCAATCCATTCGTAGAAAAACTGACTGGGCACCTCAACCGTAAGCATGGTGCCGTTCCAGGCAAGTGCGCGTACCTGTTCGAACCAGGTGCGGTACACCTGGGACGAAACGTTGTCCTTGATGAAGTCCAGACATTGCTGCCACAGCGATGTCGCTTCCGGACTGGAGCCACTCGCCGCTGAACGTGTCATGTTCCGCGACGGTTTGGTTGTTGTTTGCTCATCAGCGTTGAACAAGCTAAGTGTTTCTGTTCTCTTCACCGAGACGGACCTCCGGGCCATTCAGTGCCATGCAACAATCTGTGATCGCCCAGCCCCTGCCGAGCGCCCCGGAATGCCGCACAGCCCATCGCAGCGGCATTCTTCGGGGGTGCAAATTTGATGTGTGAACCCCCCGTTCACAAGCAAAAAAGTTGGTCCATGTGAAATTATTTCGCTTGCAAAAGTCAACATCGCTACAACCTCTTTGAACACCAACGTACTAGCGTGTTACGTTCATGTTACGTGGTTTTGGGAAAGGGGCCCTGGCCCCAGGAATCGCGAACCATAGCGAAAACGACGGTGGAGCGTTGCGGACTGCGTAGATTTGCAGGCTTGTCCATTCCATACAGCATGACAGAACAAACAGCACAGCCACAGCCAGAGATGACGTTCTTCGACCACCTTGAGGAGCTGCGTTCGCGCGCCTTCAAGGCAGCAGCGGGCGTTCTCGTCGTGTGTATCGCCGTGGCCTTCAAGGTGGACTGGATCATCAACAACGTGTTGCTGAAGCCAGCGCTGGACAACAACGTGCAGCTTCAGAACATCGTGCCGTTCGGCCAGGCCTTTCTGATGATCAAGGTCATCTTTACCGTAGGGCTTATTCTGTCCTTCCCGTGGATTCTCTGGCAGATGTGGTCGTTCATTGCGCCAGGCCTCTACCTGCATGAGCGCCGCTGGGCAAGCCGTATCACGTTCTTCACAACGTTGTGTTTCTTGTGCGGAGTGGCCTTTGGCTACTTCATGCTGATCCCCAGCATGATGGCCTACGTCTCGCAGACGGCCAATCCGAACATTGAGAACAACATCGCCGTCACGGAGTTCTACAGCTTCATGGTCAACATGTTGCTGGCCTCGGGGCTGATGTTCGAACTGCCCATGATAACATGGGTTCTGGCCCGTGTTGGCATTCTGTCGCCCGAAGCCATGACGAAGTATCGGCGCCACAGCGTAGTCGGCATCCTGGTGGTTGCAGCCATCATCACTCCGTCGCCCGACCCCGTAACGCAGATAATGGTTGCCATTCCCCTCTACATCCTCTTCGAGATCAGCGTTGTGTTGTGCCGCATGGCATACGCACCAAGGTCGACCCCAGCATGAGTATAGCCCCACCGTCGGACATGGGTTCGGCCGTCCGTTCCGAACTGGAACGCTTCGATGCCTATTTGCGCCAGCAGATGAAATCGAATGCAGCCCTGCTCGACACCGTCATTCGATACATCCTGAAACAACGTGGCAAACGTGTTCGCCCCACGCTCGTCTTCCTGTCGGCAGGCCTGTGTGGCGGCATCTCGGACAGGGCCTACGTGGGTGCTGCGATGGTAGAGCTTCTCCATACCGCAACGCTTGTGCATGACGACGTGGTGGACGAAGCCAACGAACGCCGAGGCATGGCCAGCATCAACGCCGTCTGGAAGAACAAGATTGCCGTCCTCGTGGGCGACTATCTGCTGTCCCGCGGTCTCATGATGGCCGTCACGAACACGGAATACGACTACCTGCGCATCACGTCGGACGCCGTGCGGCGGATGTCCGAAGGTGAGCTCCTGCAGATCCAGAAACGCCGCCAGAAGACCATTGACGAAGCGACATACTTCAAGATCATCTCCGACAAGACGGCATCGCTGATCTCCACCTGCTGCGAAATCGGTGCCGTTTCGGCCTCCCACGATGCCTCCGTACAGCGGGCGCTGCGGGACTACGGCGAGTTCGTAGGCCTTGCGTTTCAGATACGCGACGACATTCTGGACTACACGGGACGAAGTTCCGTACTGGGCAAACCCGTTGGCCACGACATCCGCGACCACAAGGTAACCTTGCCGCTCATTCTTGCAGCGGCGGCCAACCCAGCGGAAGGGCGCCGCATGATTCGCCTTGTCAAGAGCCGCAACGTCAGTTCTTCGGAAGTCCATGACGTGATTACCTTCGTTGAACGCAACCATGGCATCCACGCCGCCGATGCCAAGGCACGCGAGCTGGCCAGCCAGGCCGTGGAATGCCTGGCCCCTTTCCCTGAATCGCAGTACAAGAAGGCCCTTACCGATTTTGCTAACTTTGTTGTCACGCGTTCCAAATAGCAGAGGTATCCAATGTCTTCCATGCCAACATCCTCCCAGTACATCGATACGTCCCTTCAACGTGCTTGGGTCCAGCGTGTGTATGCCTGGATGATGGGCGGCCTGCTCTGTACGGCTGCCACATCCGCGCTGGTGTATTCCATCGAGCCACTGTTCGTAGCCATTTTCGGCAATATGCTCCTTCGGTGGGTCTTCATGCTCCTACCACTGGGCATGGTCATATTCCT
>JALOMA010000145.1 GCA_025455735.1 Candidatus Kapaibacterium sp. | reverse complement strand
GTGACTGTGGCAGGGGACAGTGGAGCTGGTGTATCGAAGGCTGGAATCGCAACCAACAACGTGCCGTCGCTCATGGGCTCGATATCCAAGCGGCGATTATAGGGCACGTCTGGAATGGACATAATTGTTTGTGCCGCCCCTAAAGAGCGCCCGTCTGATGTCATCTTTATGATGGATGCTGTGGACGCTGCCCGTGTGATCGCAACAAATACGTCGAATCCGATCTGTGATTGCCGCACGGCAATTCCAGAGAGCAGTCCATGCTGACCCGTCTCGGCATTGTAGCTGTCAACGTCTATCTGTCCCACAACGATGGTACTGCCATCGACAGTCCGACGAAGCACTCGGCCGTCATGAGAGCAGATGATCCAAAGAGCGCCTTCGTGATCGACCGTAATTCTTGAAGGACGATCCAGCCCCGAGACAATCTCGGTTGCCATGAGTTCCGTGCCGTCAGTCAAACGTTTGAAACCTTCGCCAGCAAATGCCGGCATGGCTAGGCCCAAAGCAACAGTTGCCGCAATGATATGTGTGAAGCGCAAAATACGCCTCCTTGAGCATGAGTTAGAATTCGTCCAGCGTTTCGAATCTACGGAATAGATGCTGGCAGGACGTCCGAAAAATCACCTGATTCGGGGCGCTTCAATGCACTGCTCCTCCGCATGATAATCTCCCATCCGGGAGACGCTTTCAGGACCCGCCGCGCCCCGATGATGAGGCAAACTTCGCGAGCCCGTGAAACAGCTACATTGACTTTGCGATCAACAACACCAAAAACCGTCTGGGTCTCGCTTCGGATGGCGGCGAGTTCCGTCTCGTTCGACACACATGCCGCAAGAATGATGATATCGCGTTCCGATCCCTGAAATCGCTCCACTGTATCAATGTGAATCCATGGTCTGTACTGTTCAGGAATCTTCATGTGAATTCGATGATTCGTCTGACGAAACGGAGTTATGATGCCAATCGATGAATGGTCTCCAAGACTGCGAGCAACGATCGCACACGCTACCTCTGCCGCTAGTCGGCAATCTTCTTCTACTGGGTCCGTTGCGTCGCCCGTGTCGACCATGCATACACGCTCCGTGTATAGCTGTGATAGCCACCCGTTGTTTTCCACGCGCCACGGTGCCATCGTACACTGCCGCTCCGATATCGTCCGTAGTGTTCCCCCGTAGAACGCCTCACCGACGACATTCGCCAGACGTTGATGCATACGGCCTTGCTCCTGCAGCCGCGCGATGGCCCAGTGCCAGTTGTTCTGAGACGCAAGCCATACAAGACGCTCAAAAAATGATATTCCGAGCTGAGTTATCCCCAAGGATCGTAGTTCGTGATTGGTAACATCAAGATTTTCAACGGGTTGGAGAACAATTGCGGGCAGTTGGCACTCATCTCCAACCAAAATGAAGCGATTTGCCTTTGAAAGTATGTCAAGTACTTGTGTTTCAACAATTTGCGATGATTCATCTATGATACAGGTTGAGGGCTTGAAGATATCGAGAAGCTCACTATACTGCTGCATGGCAGCTATTGTTGAGACAACAATCGTACAGTGTTCGAGGAGACTGGCGAACTCTTCGGACGTTAACCGCTCAGCAAGAGTTGACAAATGTCTCTCCGTGGAACCTGTGGCTCCGCCGCCAACTCTGACAAAGGACTGGGGGCCTAAGGACTGGCCAAGGACATTGGCGAGCTCATCTGCAGCGCGATTAGTGAGGGCGAGGAGGAGAATGCGCTCAGTCTCATCGGCATGAAGCTGTGTCACAAGTGCTCGGATCACCGCAGATGTTTTCCCTGTTCCTGGCGGCCCTTGTATTAGGCACCAGTCAATGGCGGACAGCGCCTTGCCAACCGCGGCGCGTTGTGATGGTAGCAACGTAGGGTCTGTGACACGTACTTCCGGACCTTGTCGAGGGGGCATCATTCCAATCATCCGTTGGCGTCGTTGGACACTCTCCATGGAAGCCCATGTGAGCAACGCAGATTGCTGACGTCGGAAACTACTGTCGAGACCGTCAATTTCAATGATCCAATGCTCGAAGGACGAGTACCATGCTATCGAACGCGTCGAGTTGCGAACGGAAACTGTCACAGAGGTATCCGTGATGGCAATGATAGCTCCCCGAACCACTTCAAGTGCTCCCTTGGTTGATGCTTCCGTCCGTGGGAACACGACAACGAGATCACCAGAGCGAAGAGATGTATGGCCAGGCTCCAATCGGCTGAAGGTTACTTGTACCATGGATCCGTCATCCTGAAAGTCAAGGATGCGCCCAATTGTCGTGAGAGCAGTTAGCTTGTGGCGTTTCTCCTCAAGTGTTGTTGTCCACAATGTGGATAACCCTTGTGGTCCAACGCGCTGGCTATGGAGTTCACCAGCAAGAAAGGTCAGCCAGCAACGGATATACAGTCGCTCCATGGCAGCGAGGTTGCGAAGAGCATAGGAGAGTGCAAGGACTTCGTTTCGGAGGAAGTTTGGTACAAACGTGAGCTTTTCATGGGCCAGCTCAGTAAGCGGTGAGGCCTTGCGTTGCGCAAGGTCACAATCAAATCGAACAAGTTCGTTCCGAACGTCAATTAGCGATTGAAGTTGATCCACAGCTTCACCGACGGGAATCATCGCCTTGGCATCAACCTTGGGATACCAGACAGATGCCCGTACCTTGAGATCGGCGTCAACACGAGACATCATGGCGTGATACGCGAGCGCTTGCATTGCATGCGACGTGCGCGCCTTCCAGAGGGAGCCGTTGTCGATCCGGTCTGGCGTACCGGACTTCAGTTCCACGATTGTCAGTTCTCCACCTGAGCGGACAACAATGTCTGGTCTTCCACTCAGCCCCAGAGCGGGCACCAAGAGCGAGCACTCCAACTCGATCTTGTCCATATCCAGCGCTGCTAGTCCAGATCGCAGAGCATCAACAAAGGGCTCGAGAGAACCACTCACACGTTCGATGCTCCCTGATGCACGTACTGCAAAGCTGAGCTGAATGGCATTGCTATGAACAGCCTTCCATACAATCTCGTCGTTGGAGAGCATCCTATGACGGACGAGTAGCTCAACCATGGTGTTCACAGTTCGACCAATGAAGGCCGCCATGGAGAACTTCCTGGGTTGCACACGCCGGATGATATGAGTTGTCACGTACGCTGGTGCACCGGCGGCGGATTCGGCAACATCCGTTACGTCCATCAGGATGTCTGGTTCAAGAACTACCGTACCGTGAAGGACGGAAATCAGGGAACTGCCTACCATATGACCGGTGACCATCACGCGATCTCCCAGCCGTAGGCAAGCAAGCGTAGCACCCTGTGCGCCGCCATGATCTATCCCATAACGCTTGCCCTGGGCTAAGAGAGTCCACGGTCCGCCATCGACACTGGTGGAATCCACCGTGCCCCGAAGAACAATCATAGAGGCCGGACGTCTCTAATTCTGAGTTGAGGCGTCGTTTGCCCGTTGAACGTGTTTTCCTCAAGCGTGTAAACCAGGGCAAAAGACTTGCCGTTGGAACAGTCGTTAATTCGGTGTCCCAAATTGAAACCAATGGCGTCCATGGCAAAGTTCTTTTGCAATGCCCTAAACTTGAGATGATTGTTGCCAACAACCTTCACGCCGTTGGCCGAGACTACGTTCTTCGAGTAGAACAGCGGACGATGGTTACTATAGCCGTATGGGGCAAACTTTGCTAACAGCTTGAAAAATTCAGGGGTTAGATCGCTCAGTGCAAGCTCGGAATCGATGACGATTTCTGGAGTGAGCATGTCCTGGGTAAGCTGCGATTTTGCAATGACATCGATGCGTTCCGCCAGCTCCGGAACATGTTCAACTCGTAGGGAGAGTCCAGCTGCATGTTTGTGGCCACCGTACTCAACCAGGATATCTTCACATTGTTTGAGGGCATTGTGAATGTCGAAATCCTTGATCGACCTGGCCGATCCTTTGGCAATACCATCGATTGTTGTAAGCATGATGGTAGGAACGTGAAAACGTTCGACCAAACGTGACGCTACGATTCCGATTACGCCGGCGTGCCAATCGTCCTGGTGGATAACGAGGGATCGACGCTGTCCAGCCTGCAGTGACCTCGCTGCAACGTCTTCGGCTGCAGCAAACGTTTCCTCGTCAATTGCTCGTCTTCTGCGATTGTCTTGTTCCAACTCCTGAGCAATACGGAATGAAGCCAATGCATCCGTTTGAATCATCATTTCGACGGCCCGCGTGGGATCGCCAAGGCGGCCAGCGGCATTGATGCGAGGTGCCAGACCAAACACAATGCTGGAGTTGGTGATTCCGCCAAGCTGCAAACCGGCACAATCAATCAAGCCTTTAATACCAGGACGTGGGTTCTCGTTCAGCTTCTTGAGCCCGTAATACGATATGATCCGGTTTTCGTCGGAAAGTGGAACGATGTCGGCAGCCGAGGCAATTGCAACGAGATCAATATACTCTAACGCCTTTTCTGGAAAGCCTTTACGATCTGCTATTGCACAGATTAGCTTAAACGCGACACCACACCCTGCAAGATGTTTGAACGGATAGGTGCAACCAGGTTTGATGGGGTCAAGGATAGCAAGTGCTGGCGGGAGTTCTTCAGACGGTTCGTGGTGGTCGCATACGATTACGTCAATGCCATGATTTTTGGCATATGAAATCGCATCGATAGCAGTGATACCGATATCGACTGTCACAATAACGGTAGCACCAGCCGCGATCGCCCTATCGACGGATGGGCGTGTGAAGCCGAACCCAACAGTACGATCAGGAATGAAATATTGGGCCACGATGCCCATTTCCCTCAAGAAATGGAGCACCATGGCAGTGCTCGATGTGCCGTCCACGTCATAATCGCCGTGGATCCAGATCATCTCGTCATTACTATGAGCCCGCTCAATCCTATCAACGGCAGCCACCATCCCGTCCATGAGCCATGGCGAATGAAGATTGTCCAATGAAGGATTAAAAAAGCGGTCTACCTCAAGGGCCGATGTAATGCCGCGGCCAACAAGCACGCGTGCGATCGCCCTGGGGATTCCTGTTGTATTGACTATGTCTTGTACGGCATTTTCATCGATGGGTTCTCTAAAGATCCAACGGTAGTTCAACCTTGACCTGCTATATTGAATTCATTGCTTCTAATCTACGAAGAACACCCCCCAACTGTCAACATTTATCCACACATGAGCTTGTAATGATTGATGTCGAGGTGGATCGCGTGGACAACGACGATCTTTTCAATCAACGCACTCGCCAGAAAGCGAAGGAGCAGTCACGAACACGAACTATCGTGAAGTCCGATCGTTCGTTACCCCCCGAAGCAAAACTCGGCGTGGTCGTCACTGCCCTAGGACCGTTCTGGATGGTGAGGCTGGAGGATACCTTCGTCGTTTGTACAGTGTCCGGAACTCTTGATGCCGAGCATACTAGTACTCTTGTAACCGTTGGGGATGACGTCCATATTCTCGAAGATGGTACCGTAAACACGCTTGGGGATCGATCGGGTACAATTGTACGGGTAGAACCACGGCGAACGCTGCTGTCCCGTAAGGCAGCTGGACGGGCAAAACGAGAACAGGTGTTGGTCGCCAATGTTGACAGGTTAGCCATCGTTATGGCAGCAGTAGCACCAGATTACAACAAGCGGCTCATCGACAGGTACCTTATTGCTGCCGATAAGGGAGATTTAGAGCCAATCCTCGTGATAACAAAGATGGATCTCATTCCTGATGAGTATCACAACGACATTCGCGAGGACCTCTCCGTGTACTCCACGCTCGGCATTCCAGTGTTCTTTGTTAGTCTCACGACAAGCGTTGGACTGCCTAGCCTTAGCAACGCGATTGAGAACGGTCGTACGCTCCTTGCCGGCCCTTCAGGTGTTGGCAAATCGACCCTCATCAACGCCCTAACAAACGCTCGTCACGCCGTTGGTGCCATTTCGCAGAAATACAGTAAAGGACGGCATACGACAACGTCTTCGACGGTTGTCCCTCTTCCCGGTGGGGGAGCAATCGTGGACAGTCCAGGAATTCGTGAGTTCTCGATATGGGAACTCAGTTTGGACGAGTTGCCCTACTACTTCGACGAATTCGCGGATTTTACTCACCAATGCAGGTTCATTCCTTGTTCGCACACCCATGAGCCTGGGTGTGCAGTGAAAGACGCCGTTGAGCGTGGTCACCTTGACCCAGAACGGTACGTGTCCTACTTGAACCTCGTGGAAGAGCTTCGTATGCCGGCGGCATCCCGCTGAGATTTTTCCCGTTTTCGTTGCGTGTTCATGAAATCTTGCTAGCTTTGCAGCCCCACAAATGCTCCAGGAGAGGTGCGAGAGTGGTTGAATCGGGCGGTCTCGAAAACCGTTATAGGAGCAATCCTATCGAGGGTTCGAATCCCTCCCTCTCCGCAGGTTCTGGGCGAGTGCTGAAATTGGCAGACAGGCGGGTCTCAGAAGCCCGTGTTCGAAAGGACGTGTGGGTTCAAGTCCCACCTCGCCCACAGCAATGAAACAAAACGGTGACCTTTGGGTCGCCGTTTTGTGTTTCCGACGGTAGGAGCCACCATGAGACGTTCCAAGCAATCGTTGTTACGAGATACGCTAGCGACCTACCGCGTTCGGCGGGGATCCTTCCAAGGTGTAAGATCATTCCGCACGCGTCCGGGCGAGGACTTGGGTGACGTCGACACGCTC
>JALOMA010000144.1 GCA_025455735.1 Candidatus Kapaibacterium sp. | reverse complement strand
TCGTCCATTACGGTCTGCAACGTGAATTGTGGTTGTAGTTCTGGCGATGTTGCATCGGAACAGGACATACATCCTATTCCCAAACAAACACATAAGAAAATGCGCACTGCAGGTCTCATTGTTTTCTCCATCTGATACATCAGGAAAGAGGCTTCTACCTATCAGCGGCCCCATGGGTTCCAGGATGTTACCAGTCACCGACCAATAATTCTTTCCACTGCTATCACTGCAGATGCGATAGCATTTTCCATTGCGGGGGCACCACAGGTATCGGTGCCAGCAACATGCACGTCCCTTGGTAATGTGTCCTGAAGACCTACCAGGGCCGCATGGGAACCTGGACGAGGAACGGAAAATCCGTGGCCCCACGTCCACGCATGCACGGATACGATGGATTCCGCCAGACCACCTTCTCGCTGGACTGCCTCAACGGCACAGTCTCGAGCCCGAACGGCCACGACGTCCTCCGCCTGAAGCAGCTTGCGATCTTGAATGGGTTGGGGGGCGTAGACACAAACCCACTGTGCAGAATCAATGGAAGGGGGCCTTGCCACCACATCCGGTGTAATCACGTCGGTATAACCGCTGTCGGCAGGAACGTGCCACGTATCATATGCACCGGAGGTAAAGACAGGGCGATCCAACTCGACGGCAACAGTCATGTATGGCGCCTGGGAGAGCGTATGAAGGCGTTCACTCGCCACAGGGGACACGTTCATGAGTAGTCTCTTCGATACGTGCGCTGGAGTTGCCAATACAACGTGCTCCGCTGACCAAGCGGTTACGACTCCTTCCTCGTTGACCGTCGTCACAGCGATGATTCCATTGGGCTTCCGTTCCATGTGGACGGCCACCGTCTCCGCCACCAGGCGTTCGCCTGCATCGCGCATCAGGCCGTCTGCAAGTGCGCCAAGGCCCCCTACAAGAGTGCGGCGGGATGATCGAAAAGCGTCGCCGAGCTCGGAGGAGTAAAAATTCATAAGGGCGTAGGCGTTAACGTCCTGCAAAGGCGCCCCCATGGACGATCGGCAGTAGGCGTCCAGAACAGCCTCAAGTGTCGGAGATGCATAGGGATGCAGGTAGTCGGCAGCGGACTGTGTGTCGAGCTCTCGTTCACGCCGTGAAAGGTGCCGAGGGAGCGGATATGATGGAACCTCATCAACGCTGGCCAGCAGGTGGTCGCGAAATCGAAGCATGCCTTGCTTGTCGTTTTCCGCGATGGTCAAGGAGCGTATGGACTCGTCCGTCCAGAGGGAACGGACGAGGGAATTCCCGAAGCGGTAGGCATCATCTGGACAGTCGACGACAGTGCATCCCGCTGAGTGAATGAGCTCCGTTAGGACGGGAGTCTGATCGACGAAGTAAACGGTACCTCTGGGAAAGGCCTTCCCTGACGGTGAAGCACCGTTGATGGCACAGCCACCGACGCTCGACTCGGCCTCGACGCAATGGACATCCACGCCATGGCTACGCAGAAGATGGAACGTTGTGATGCCTGCAAGTCCCGCGCCTATGACCAATACGGAGGTGGATCTTTGAACCGACGGTTTGGACGGCAATGCTCCATCACGAAGGTATCGATGGGCAATAGCATATCGTTGGGAACTCACGCGAACGGGGTTCGGACTGCGGGAGCTTCGACGGACATCCTGAACGTCCCCCCTGCTACATGACAGAACGGGAGCCACAAATGTGGCCCCCGTTCCTAGGAAAATCGTTCGAAGGGCGCGCCTACGGGAGTGGTTCATCAACGGGTGACGGTGATGGGAACAACACTTCGAGTCCCCAGCATGCGCACGGAACACAAATAGGTACCAGACTGGCCGGGAGAAATGACAATACGTTGATCGCCGACGGAGTGCCAGCCGCGATGCAGCGTTTCAGCATGGCGGCCGTCCATCGTCCAGACGTCAACCGTCACATTGGCAGGAACCTGTTGATTCCAGGACAGGGTCATGCTCCCCGTGCTGGGATTCGGAAATGCCGTCACTGAAACACCACCGGCACCTCGGTAGGCATCGTCGATGGATGTTGTTTGCTGCAGAACACCCAGTGGGAGAATACGTTCACCGAAGACAGCTTCGGTATCATCGGGAGACCCTCCAAACCACGTCTCGAGGACGTCGGCGTAGATGCGTCGGAAATCGTTTTGATGGCGAACATCGCCGTTGCCGTCAAGGTTGTCGAGATTTGGTGACGACCCAAAAACACCCGAGCTGACGCGAGGTCCAAAGACAAACTGTACGCTGGCAGCACCGTGGTCGGTACCTCGGGAGCCATTTTCTTCGGGGCGGCGCCCAAATTCCGACGCCGTGAGTCCAACGATTTTTTCGGCATGCCCTTGATTCAGCATGTCTTCCATGAATTGACCGACTCCGGTGGACAACGACTGGAGCAGGAATGGGTGGAGACCAGTGTTGTCGTCGGCCTGTTGCTGGACGTGGGTATCAAAGCCACCCATATAGACCATATACATTTTCGACTTCAGGCCACCGGAGATGAGCCGAGCAACGAGCTGGAGTTGCTTGACGAAGCCATTATTGGCATATGAAATCGTATTTCGGCCTCGGTCAAATGCCTCCTTTACCACGGTAGAATATCGGTCCGACTGCTCGGCCACCAAACGCACGAAATTGAATTCACGACCATACCGGCTATCCTCGCTCATTGGTGCAAGGTCGGGTGACAACCCTTGGCCCAGCTCGAAAAACTTGTCAGGATCCGTCAGGGCAATGCCGATATCTCCTTTCGGGCTTTGGAAGAGCATCGACAGGGTACCGCCTACTTGGACGGCGAGAGGATGATCCGGCAGCACTGTCGGGAAGTCGTTAAGGGTACGGGAGAAATACCGTCCCAACCAGCCATCGATAAGGCGGTCATTCGGATCCGACGAATTGAATCCCGACAACCAGATATCGGTAGATCGAAAGTGCGAGAGGTTCGGGTTTTCGTACCCTACGTTCTGCACGACGGCAAGGCGTCCGTCTTCCAGCATGCGACGCATGTTATAGACGTTGGCTGGGTCGAGCGCGGGATGCATATGCACCCTACCAAGAACCTGCACCGCATCTTCCTTTTTTACACCTATGCCCGGGCGAATCGCATAATATCGGTCATCCTCTACCGGGACGATGGTATTAAGCCCGTCATTGCCACCAAATAGCTGAATGACGATCAGGATTCGTTCGTTTTGGTCGTTGACGACGGGAACAAGTTGGTACGGGGAAAAGGCCCTTAGCGGAACACCGCCAAGCAGATTTGTGCCGAGCGTCACCGCACCGGCTGTTTTCAGGAAGGATCGACGTTTCATCGTGTACCTCAGAAAAACCGTAGAAGGTGTGGTGAACTACTAACACAATTGGAAGTCGGGGGCACGAGAAATCGCCACAAGGACTGCACGAACGCGGCTTCCGGCATCGGCCGGAGACTGGAGAATTTGTGGCCATTCGTAGTCGGGGGTATTGTCTCGCAAGAGAATTCCAACGTATCGATTCATCCGTTCTTCACTAATGGCAACCGGAAGGAAATACTCCACAAGAGCCTCTACAAGCTTCTTCGCATTCGTAAACTCAGGCATGGCCTGAACGAGACTCAGTACCGTGGAGTCGCTCATACTGGCAATCACTTGCTCGGCCAACTGTCTGCGCACGGGATACGAATTAGTTGAGATCCAACTACGGTAGCCAGGCCAGCCAAAGACTGTCGGCGGATCCATGACAGCCTGATCCATCCGGCGAGTCCAATCTTGAGGATTATTTACCGTTCCGCCGCACTGTCTCATTACGCCGGCAACAAACTCGATAGGGGTCTTTATCTGCACACCACGGAACGCGGGATCAAAGAAATGCTGACTTGTCAGCAACCGTGTGAGAAGCGTCTTGGCATTCCAGTTGGAAGCACGAAATGCGTCGGAAAGCTGATTGAGGATGACAGGATCGGTATCGACTGGTGAACTGTACACGTAATACCGATAGAATTTGTCGGCGATAAAGCGCCCGACGGCTTCGGGACGTTGTTCGAAAATGATGTCGATCAAACGGCCAACTTCTTCATTGCGCACTTGGAATGCCGTATTGTTATCGGCGGTACGTGCTGCAATTGTCTGGCCCATGAACTGTTTGGCACCGGTGTCATGGCGTGCCGCATCGAACCATACATTGTAGATGCCATCTGGGCCTGTCGGCTCATCATTGTAGCGGGACGACTTCCAGCCAGTGAGCACACGAGCAGCCTCCTTCACATCCCCTTCCGTGTACCATCCGATACCTGTTGTATACAGCTCCATGAGCTCGCGTGCATAGTTCTCGTTTGGCCTTCCTTTTTCATTGAAATGGCCACCAAGGTACCACACCATGGCATTGTCCATGGTGACGTCCAGAACCATATCACGGAAGGACCCCAAACGATCCTTACGAAACAAGAGATACTGTCTCCACAACGTTTGCGGGACGCTGTAGCTTTCGTCGAAGGAGAATTCCGTGGTGAAGTGCGACGACCAAAACAACGTGAGCTTTTCAACCGTTGCCCTATCGTTCACCATGGCAGAAATCCACCAATTGGCGAACGAGGCCATATTCGTTCTCCACTGAGCTTCGATAGCAAATCTGGTTTGCAGGTCGGCTCCCAATGGATTCTCGGTAGCACGGTCAATCCATTGCCCCGGAGTACTGTTTGGTTCAATGGAAGCTTCGTCCAAAAGTTCCTGTACTACGGAGGTTGCGGTACGGCCAACGTATTGCGAGGCTTGTGTTGGCGACGGTCCAAAACCCATTCTGCGAAGCAGATGCAGAACGTCCGTCTTGGACAAAGGAGTCGTGTGTTCATCCAGCGTTGCCTGAGCAACGATGGGGTCACCGTCGGAAACTGGTCGGAGTCCAACGTTGGCCACAGAACGGAGCAGGAAGTCACGCCTATCCATTCTTACCTCAAGGGAGTCGTGATGGTGAGCGATACCGTCCGGCAGTAAAAACGGCCTTCTGGCAAGGAGTTGTCATATGGAAGCTCGGAGGGACCAATACCGCGAACGTCGTCAACGATCACGGCTGGTGCAACCGTCCGAAGATAGCGATCAACGGCGTTCGCACGAGAGCTTGAAAGCGTCATATTATGCGAAAGTTCCCCGAGCTTGTCGGTCGACCCACGAATCGTTGCTCGGCTGCCCTCTTTCGCCGAGTATTCGATCATGGATTTCATCATGGACTTGTTGAGGTCCGAGATGTCGTACTGATCGAAATCGAAGACGATCAAGCTTAGGCGGGACACCTCATAGTTGCTGACCGTCTTTCGCACGGGAAACTGAGTGGAGGCATCGACGGTGGAACCATCGTCCTGGCGAACCACCAGCGTGGCCCGCAACGAGTCCACTGCTCCAATGATGGGGCCAATCCGATCCGTAGTTGCCTGCGAAAGTTCAAAGGTCACCGTCGACGGTGGCTGACCATCGGCCGACCGACGGTCTACCAACGTTGCCTGCCGGACGACGCCAAGGTTCCAATCCAAAGCACGCTCGGCATTTCTGACTACGACAGAGAAGTCCTGACGTGGTTGAACAGGCACGTATTCATTAAAGCGCGTGTGGACGATGGGTGCGAACAGGGCTTCATCGGACGAAGACAGCTCGACCCGTCGGTTTTCTTCAAGGCCTTCTGCATATCGTTCGCTGGAAGGAATAACGGGTCGATCGACGGTGCGGATGCGGAACCGGGAGCGATCAATCTTCCAGGTTGTTGCCAGTATGTCGACGATGGCATTGGCACGCTGCGTGGCAAGCTCTCTTCGAGCTTCTGGTGAACCACGTTCGCGGCCATCGGTTGTGCCTGTTACTGTTACCACGGATGTGGGCCGTGCGGCCAGCCGCTGGCCAACGACGTCAAGCAATCGATAGTAGATTGGCAAGGTGCTCCGTGGCAAATCCGCTTCCGAGAAAGCCGTGCCCTGAACGATGTATTTCGGCCGCAGCTGCGCCGCAGCGGAGTCGAAAAAGATGTAGGGCAACAACGGGAACGTCTGGGTGACGACCGTTTCACGAATCTCCAGTGGCTGCGTGGTAATCGACGCGATCACTACCGGTGGCGGCGCCGGGGGCGGCGGGGAAGCATCGACAACAGCTGGGGGAACAACAGGAGTGGGCGTTGGATCCGGTGGCGGCGGTGGAATCTCATCCTGAACACCAAAACGAACGAAGATGCCAGCGAGAATCATGGATTGTTTCCACGACTCTACCGAAGAAATGCTGTTAAGGCCAAGTCGGTAGCCTACCTCGGGGCCAATCCAAACATCCTTGAACCATAAAAACTCCGCCCCTACTCCCCCATAAACACCGTAGGCTGTGCCAAGCGCTTCTACGGTTCCGGAACCGTTCGTGCGTTGCCGACGATTATTGGGGAACAGCACTGTCGAAGGAGACGCTATGGTTTCGGTTTGCTCGAACGATGCTCCCACAATTGCATTTCCAGCATCGGCGGCTATCCGCAGGAACACGGGGACGTCTGCAAGTGGCCGAGACCGAAGGCCAACTTCAACTGCGAGATATCCCAAGGTAGCATCATACTGGTGGGCTCTCTGAAGGGGCACAAACGAATTGGTGGCTGGGTCCAGAACTTCAACGTTATCGTTGCTTCGCGCATCCAGCAGGGCGGGCCGTACTGAATATGATACGGCACCCGTGGCTTCGAGAAGGGGGCCCAGGAGCTGATAGTCTGCCGTGATACCCGCATACCACGCTTGTGACGTGCCATTGGTAAACGTCCCGCAGTCAACGCTACCAGCGACAATCGGAAGCTGGGTCGTGTTGTTTACCATCTGCCATCCCCCACGCACGCCAAGGAACAATGGCTGCGCAGAAAGCTGATGA
>JALOMA010000143.1 GCA_025455735.1 Candidatus Kapaibacterium sp. | reverse complement strand
AATGATTCGAAGGGGACAAAGCCTTGAAGAACAAAAGCACCACAGATGATGATGATAAGCTGAGCGAAAAATGCCGTAAGAAACGCTCCTGACCAATGACGTGTCAAGCCACGTTCTGCAGCAAATCCAGCAGCAGCTGCAGCTGCGAAAAATCCAAAGAGATACCCCGACGTCGGTCCCCATAAGGATACCATGTTGCCAAAGTTGGCGAAGACGGGAAGGCCAGCCATTCCAGCCAGGATGTAGGTGGCGACTGCAGCCATACCACGCCGTGCCCCCAGCATCATGCCGGCAAGAACGACAACAAGTGATTGGCCCGTGAGGGGCACGGGTGTCCAGGGTAGTGGAACGCTTATTTGTGCCCCAACAACGATTGCGGCTGCAAAACCAACCACGATGGCGGCCTGGAACGCAACATTTCGTAGATCAACAGTGCCTAGTGCCGAAGTTGTCATGAGAACTCTCGAATTACGTGAAACGGACACATACAAATGTAGGGCGAATTCGTCATTCCTTCAGCGCTCCAGCAGTTAGTCCTTCAATGATTCTTCGCTGGAAGATGATGAAAAGAAGGAGGATTGGAATCGCACTGATGGCTGCTCCTGCCATCAAATGCCCCCAATCAATGGACTGCTTTCCGATATAGAATGCTAGACCAACGGGGAGCGTGCGATGAACTTCATCGTTGACGAACAAGAATGGAAACAAGAACGCATTCCAGTTACCAAGGAAGATGTAGATAGCGAGCACCGTGAGTACTGGTCGAGAAAGTGGCAACACGATACGAAAGAGAATGTACCACTCACCTGCCCCGTCAAGCCGCGCGGCGTCTTCGAGATCGGCTGGAATGGACTCGACGTATTGGCGCACCAGAAACACTCCAAACGGTGTAACCAGCCACGGCACAATCAGCGCCCAATACGTGTTGATCCAGCCAAATTCCACCATCAAGCGGTACAAAGGAATCATGATGACTTGTGGTGGAATGACCAGAACCCCGAGAATGGTAGCAAACAGAACCTTCTTTCCAGGCCATCTTCTTCGTGCAAAGGCATATCCCACCATGAGGCAAAACACAACGTTGCCTATGGTGACTGCCGAGGCGACAAGCACTGAGTTGGCAAAATACCGAACGAAGTTGTCGGACGTCAGCGCATCGCTGAAGTTGACCGTCGTCCATGGCGCCCAAAGCATGTCAGCGAGGCTCGCATACTGTTCTGGATTGTTCTTCAGCGAAAGAACAACCATCCACGCCATCGGGAACATCATGCCCATCGCCACGGCTGCAAGGAGTGTCGTGGATACGAACCAGGCGAGTTTCGTCGTCATTGCGAGTCGCTCCGATAGAGGCCATGACTGTCAATATAGTCTCGGACTGCCTTCACCGTCAGGTAGTTGATCGTGGCCCCTTTCGAAACACGGTGGCGAATTTCCGTGGAAGAGATTTCAAGCAGCGGGGCATTAATCCATATTGGTTCACGACCGTCGACGGTCAATCGCTCCGTTGTTCGCAGTTCCATTTCATTGGTCAGCAAGAACGGTCGCCGCACAATACAGAGACGCGCGACTCGACAGATATCTTCCCAACGATGCCATCGTACGAACTCGATAGCCTGATCGGAACCAATGAGAAGGAAGAGTTCGGATTGTGGATGTTCCCGCTGCAGATCTTCCACCGTATCGATGGTGTAGGACACGCCCCCGCGCTCGATTTCCCTATCCGAGGCCGAAAAGGATCCATTCAGCGCTATCGCAGCCCGAACCATGTCCATTCGTTGTTTGGGTGTAGCGTCCGCAACGTTGGGCGTAGACTTAAATGGAGACTGAAACGCAGGAATGAAGGTGCAGGTATCCAACTGCATTTGTTCGGCGAATCGATCGGCGATGATAAGATGGGCGATGTGTATGGGGTTGAAACTACCACCTACAATTCCAATGCGCATGACGATACCTAAAGAAACAACAAGAGTGACAAGGCCATGACGGCCATTCCACCCACGAGACCGTACATTGACAAATGGTGCTCACCATACTCTCGCGAGGCGGGTAATAACTCGTCAAGAGAAATGAACACCATGATACCAGCAACAAGGCCAAAAAGTATGCCCAAAAGAGACTCGCTCATGAAGCTGGACAAGAAAATCCAGCCAATCAATCCGCCAAGTGGTTCAGCAAGTCCCGACAAGAACGAAAACAGGAAGGCCTTCTTTCGGTCATGCGTTGCATAGTACACCGGAACGGAGACAGCGATCCCCTCAGGAATATTATGGATTGCAATTGCTCCGGCAATTGCTAGACCAAGTTTGGGGTCATGGAGTGCACTAAAAAACGTCGCCAATCCTTCCGGGAAATTGTGCAATGCAATTGCACCAGCAGTAATGAGCCCCGTGCGTAAGAGAGTCGATCGACGACGAAACTCCTGAGCCTTCGTTTCATCGTCAAGAGACTCGACCGACATGTTCTCGTGGGGGTTTTCGTATGAAGGTACCAGCTTGTCGATGACACCAATCAACAGCATTCCAGCAAATAGTGATGCAACGGAATACCAGCGTCCCTGTACTTCCCCATAAACGTGGGACAACGCCGTAAACGACTTTGGGAGGATCTCCATGAAGGAGACGTAAATCATCACGCCGGCGGAAAAACCCAAACTGATGGCGAGGAACTTTGTGCTTGTCTTTCTAGCGAAAAAAGCCATGGCCGACCCCACACCTGTGGCGAGGCCGGCCAGTAACGTCAAGCCAAAAGCATAGCCTAACGCTTCAAACGAAAACATGGTCGTAGTGGTAGCGGTTATGCTGAGGTTACCAATGTGCCGGCAGTATTTCGACGACCGTGCACAACATTCAAGGATACGAAGCTTCGGTTGGGTTTGCAGCGAGCCTCAAATTCATCGCGGAACTTGCGGATGAACCCTTGCACAGGCCACGCGGCGGCGTCACCGAGAGCACAAATTGTATTGCCTTCAATGTTCCCTGCAACCGATAAGAGAAGGTCGATGTCGGCTGATGTTGCGTCACCATGATCAATTCGATGAAGAATCTTCTCCATCCATCCACAGCCTTCACGGCACGGGGTGCATTGTCCGCATGACTCATGATGGTAGAAGTGCGCAATGCGTAGTGTGACTTTGACAAGGTCCGTATCCTCGTCCATAACCATGATGCCAGCAGTACCGATATGGGTTCCAAGTTTCTTCAGCGACTCTTCGTCCATACGCACGCCATCGATTTCGTCACCGCGTAATGGAGGCATGGACGAGCCGCCTGGAATGATCGCCTTGACCTTCTTGCCGCCTGGAACGCCACCGCAATGCTTGTAAATGATGTCTGTAAGAAGCGTGCCTGTTTCCAGCTCCAAAACAGCTGGCTTGACGACGTGGCCCGAAACACCGTAGAGAATCGTTCCACTATGGCCCGGTGCACCAATAGCCGCATAGGCCTCGGGCCCAATGGCAAAGATCGGCGGCACGGTCGCAATTGTCTCAACGTTATTGATTGTTGTAGGCATTCCCCACAAACCCTTGTTAGCTGGGAATGGTGGCTTATACCGTGGATAGGCCCTGTCGCCTTCCAACGAATTCATCAGCGACGTCTCTTCGCCACATATGTATGCACCAGCCCCTTTATGGACAACGATGTCAATGGTATATGAACCACCGAAGGTCTTTGTCATCTCTGGGCCAACCAAACCCTTGGCATAGGCTTCATCGACGGCCTTTTGCATCATGTCAACCCAGGCATGGTATTCGCCTCGAATGTAAATGAAGGCTTTCGCAATGCCCATGGCATATCCGGCAATCAAGATGCCTTCAATGAGCTGATGTGGATTGTATTCGAAAATCTGGCGATCCTTGAACGAACCTGGTTCCGATTCGTCGCCATTGATGGCCAGGTACTTGGGCTTGTCGTTCCCTTTGGGCATGAAGCTCCACTTGAGCCCTGTAGGGAAACAGGCTCCGCCTCGGCCGCGGAGGCCGGACTTCTTCACCGTTTCGATGACGTCATCTGGCGACATCGTAATGGCCTTGCGGTACTGGTTATAGCCACCATTCGCCAAATAGACGTTGACGTCGCTAAGGTTCGGGATGTGCGGGAGCACCAAATGCGGGCTCGTATACATACGTTTCCTGTTCAAAGGGTCGTGATGCCGGCAAATATACGTTGTGGATAGTAGAACGTGAGGCCTTGTATCAACGTTCCTAGTCGTCAAGCTCGAAGGTTCTGCGAACAATGCGGTGGATCACAACGTCGAGGTTATGCGCCGCCTCGTCAAGATAGTCCAGCACCTGAGCATTCAAGGGATTCTGAGGATCCGACTTATCGTAGAGATGAAGGAGACCCAGCAAGGATGCCAACGGACCACGGATCTCGTGGGAAGTGATATTGGCGATCTCCCGCAGCTGTCTGTTTTGCATCTCGATGGTGGCAGCCTTTTGCCGTATGTCATGGACATCCGTAATGGATCCTATGAGGCGCCGTAACTCGCCGTCTTTCGACCGGTACTTCAAGCCACGGTCCATAACCCAGAGGTAGTCCCCATTTGCACACTGGAATCTGTACTCGGCAAACCAATGTTCGTCACCGTTACTTTCCTGCCATCGCCGAAGAGATTCCACGACGTTGTCTCGATCCTCTGGATGCAACCGCTCAATCCACCAAACCAGGGACGTCATGGTGAGTTCGTAGCCGAAGAGTCGTGCAATACCCTGGTTCCAGACAATCGTATCGTCACTAACGGTCCAATCCCAAATGGCGTCATGCGTGGCACGGGAGATGATCTCGTATCGTTCAAGGCTCTCTTGCAGTCGCCTCGCATAGTCCTCCAAACGCTGCTGCGCATGCCTTTGTTCGGTTACGTCACGTATCAAACACCCAACGCCGACTGTCGATTCTTCGGCACTGATAGGGCTGAACCGAAACTCGATGACGCGGCTTCTTGAAGAACCGTCAATCATCCATAACTCGAACTCCGACGCTCTTCCAAGCATAGCATCCGAGAAACCCTGTTCCCACCGTGCCACGTCAGAAGGAAGGTACATGGAAACATCCACACGCTCCCCTATTTCTGGGTACGTGCCTGCACGGCTTCGATAGGCTTCTGCGAATCGGCGATTGTATGCCGTTATCCGGCGATCCTCGTCAAAAGCCACCATGAGGTCCGGAGATGTGTCCACGAACATCCGTAAGTCCGACCGTGCTTTTTCCATTCGCACGCTTGCAAGTGCATCGATGGTTTCCTGGAGGCGGCGTTGGACATCGGCAAGCGAGGTAATATCATTGAGAACCAAGAGTCGAGCCTGTTTACCATCCACATCGATGGGTGTGCATCGAAGATCAATGATACGTTGACTTCCTACGGCCGTCATCGTTGAAACCACCCCGCCGTTTCGCAATACACTCAACACATCTTGTGGGGCCAGCCCCAGTGCACTGATTCCCTTTCCTATAAGCTGCTCGCGCGTTTGGTCAACGAGTGTTTCGAGAGCCTTGTTTCCATGGATAATGATAGGTTCACCGTTGCTTGCCGAATCGATCAGGACCATGGGAACGGGGTTCTCGTCAAAGAGATCACGGTGTTGGGCATCACTCGTTCCTCGGAGCTTAAGTGCCTTTCGCGTTATCCAATACAATGCCACAGACGTGATTCCAACAAAGACGCAACCTTTGATGGACTGCACGGTGGACCACCCATTAGAGACGAATCCAGAAAGAATGAAGTCACTGGCAACGATATAGACGACGCCGACTATGAGATAGACGGTCGGAAGGAATGTTAGCAAGCGAACTGCATGTTGCGGCAGAACGGATGGTCTTCGATGGTCAGCGTCGGTCACTCAGCAAATCTAGCATGGCAAGACAAAGTTCAGCCATGCATTCTCTTGCAGGGAATCACCCAGGTCTTTTCACGTATTCCGAAAGGAGTGTTCGAATCCGGTCGGTTGTCACTGGTTTTTCCAGGTAGTCCTGAACGTCACCGTAACTGCGAGCACGGAGGGCGTCACGCTCATCAATGGACGAACTAACAACGTAGATGACAATCGACTTGGAAAGCGAGTCTCGGATTGCTTCAAACGCCGTCAAGAATTCCCAACCGTCCATGAAAGGCATGTTTAAGTCCAGAAGGATCATGTCCGGGAGCTTCGATGCATCGTGAGCATTGGCGTGGATGTACCGCATTGCCTGCTCACCATCGCCGAACGTGAGGACATCCACCGTACTGTCAACGATCTGCACCATTCGCGCGGTCGTAAACTGATAGATGGTGTCGTCATCAACAACACACAGCGATTTTCGTACGTGAAGCATGCACGAAACTATCTTCTTCCCCTTGTGCTGGCAATGCGTGGTTTTACGATGGATGTACGCTTCATCGAAATGACGTATGTCTACGTACGACAAACAACTTAGCTCTGGGAATCATCCATGCTGCTGACGACGCGTAGCCTCTCAATTCTCTCAGGTTGATGCCTGCGTAGCCATGAATCTTGAGCAAGTATCTCGTAGGCTTTTTGAAAGTGTGGTCGTGATTCATCCGGGCGGCCAAGCTCGAGCAGGCACTCGCCTATCTCCTCTTCGACGTAACCATCCGGCGCGGCATTGCACGCTGCAATTTCGGTGGCTACCGTTTGTTGCATGAGCAAGGCGGTTGCTACATCTCCCATTGCACGGTATGTTCGTGCCAGCGAATACCGCGCCGTACGTGCCTCTCCAGCTCGGCCCCTTTCCAAGCGATTGGTTACGTCCATCGCAAACAAGTCACGCGCCCTCCCATACTCCCCCAGATCGAAATACGTCCATGCAGTATTGTTGAGCAAGGGGCCTAGCCACGTCTTGACGGCCTCATCCGTGCTGGCATGGAT
>JALOMA010000142.1 GCA_025455735.1 Candidatus Kapaibacterium sp. | reverse complement strand
CCGATCATTGTCCAGCACGCCATCCCACGATCCTATCACATGGAGTCCTATGCGTACCTCCACGGCATCTGCTCCTTCCGGAACAGCGAAGCGCCCTTGCAGTACGGTGTTTCCAAAACGGCCAATAATCCACCGTCTACCGGCCTGTTCCAGTGGCAAGGGGCCTTGCCTACCATCCTGGTGGACGGACCACGGCACCAGCACGTCGTCGGAGGGGCGAGTGTCTTCCGTTCCGTCAAAACGATAGTGCCATTGGGAGGCCGACTGAGCGTAGCCGAGGCCCCCTTCCAGAAGGAATCGGATGAAGATGAGGAAAGCGGCGTAGTTTCGGATGAGTGACATGGATACAACAATGATCGGACTTTTTGACGACACAACCGAGGCTCAACCGCCCCATGCTCATCGGCCCTTGGCGGAACGAGTGCGGCCAATGACGTTGGACGGGATCGAAGGCCAGGAACATCTCCTGGGTGATGATGGGCCGTTCCAGGCATTCGTGCGTACCGGACGCCTGCCCAGCATGATTCTATGGGGGCCACCAGGGACAGGCAAAACCACGCTTGCCAATGCTCTTGCCGCCACTGCTGGCATAGCATTGATGCGTTTGTCTGCCATTGATGCTGGTGTGAAGGAACTCCGTGAAATCCTTGCCAAGGCAGGAACTAGCGTTCGTCGGGAACGGCGTACGGTAGTCTTTGTGGATGAGATTCATCGGTTCAATAAAGGTCAGCAGGACGCCCTTCTTCATGCCGTTGAAGAGGGCACCGTCACCTTGATAGGCGCAACAACGGAAAACCCGTCCTTTGAAATCAATGCCGCCTTGCTTAGCCGGTGTCAAGTCTATCGCCTACACTCCTTGACGGATGAAACCATTCGGACCATTGTGGAACATGCCATCAGCAAGGACGAGACGTTAGGGGGAGTGATCGTCGAAGATTGGACCACGTTGGCTACGATTGCCGGCGGAGATGCCCGAACGGCGTTGAATGCCATTGAAACGGCGGCATCGATTGCCACAGTCAATGACGACGGCACCCGAACGATCACACATGAGCTGCTTGTCAGGGCACTTCAGAGGACGGTGGTACGCTACGATAAGTCCGGTGAACAGCACTACGACATCATCTCGGCATTCATCAAATCCCTTCGTGGATCCGATCCGGATGCAGCACTATTCTGGCTAGCAGTCATGATTGAAGCGGGCGAAGACGCGTTGTTCATTGCACGACGTATGGTCGTGTTTGCGTCGGAAGATGTAGGCAATGCCGACCCATCGGCCTTGGCCCTGGCTGTTTCCGTATTCCAAGCAGTAGAGCGTATCGGCATGCCAGAAGGACGCATTCCACTGGCGCAAGGTGTTACCTATTTGGCTTTGGCACAAAAAAGCAATGCTTCCTATATGGCCATCAATGCTGCCATCCAGTCGGTACGAAGCACTGGTACCATTACGGTTCCCATGCATCTCCGCAATGCACCCACGAAGCTCACGAAGCAGGAAGGCTATGGTGTGGGTTATCAATATCCCCACAACCACGACCAACACTTTGTGCGCGAGAATTATTTTCCCGAAGAAATACAGGGGCAATCGTTCTACCGACCAGATTCCCAAGAGCCGCATCAGAAAGCCCGGCTGAATGCGCTCTGGCCAGAACGGACACCAAAGGATACACATCCATCATGAGAGGTCTTCCGTGAACATTGCAGTTTTCAGCGCTCATGCATTTGAACGACCACACTTGGAAGCAGCAACGAGCGGCAGCCACGTGTTTCGTTTTCTCGACGTACGCTGTACGCCCGAAACGGCCATATTGGCCGAGGGATGCGCGTGCGCCAGCATCTTTGGCAACGATGACGCATCCGCGTCTACCCTGGACGTGCTTGCCGCCCACGGTGTTCAATATCTGGCGTTACGCTCCGCCGGATACAACCACGTTGACCTGCACGCGGCCACGCGTCTTGGCATACGCGTAGCCAACGTGCCAGCATATAGTCCATATGCCGTGGCCGAGCATACGGTAGCGCTTATGCTGGCACTCAACAGGAAGATCGTGCGTGCCCACTCGCGCGTGCGCGAGATGAACTTCAGTGTGGATGGCCTTACGGGTTTCGATATGCACGGTAAGACAGTTGCCGTTATCGGTACCGGGCGTATCGGCTCCGTCCTGTGCACCATCCTTCGTGGCTTTGGCTGTACCGTGCTGGCCGTAGACCCCATACACCAGGCCTCACTGGAGGCAATTGGCGTGCGATATGTCGACCTTGACACGGCCTGTACCGCTGCTGATATCGTCTCCCTGTTGGTGCCACTCATGCCGTCAACGCGCCACATCATCAATGCGCGGACGATTGCGCTGATGAAACGCGGAGTAATGCTGATCAATACCAGCAGAGGCGGCTTGGTGGATACCGTAGCCGTGATTGCAGCGCTCAAAACAGGCCACATTGGCTATCTGGGGTTGGATGTCTACGAGCAGGAGGCAGGAATCTTCTTCCATGACAAAAGCGACACCATCCTCCAGGACGATGTCTTGGCCCGCCTGATGACGTTTCCGAACGTCCTGATAACGTCCCACCAGGCATTCCTTACGGAGGAAGCCCTGCGGAATATTGCCGCCACCACCATGGCGTCCGTCGACGCATGGCAGGAGGGGCGCAGCAGTGAAACAGAGCTGAACCAGGTAGCGAGATGAGGAAGTTTCCTCGATGCTGGGAGAAGAGTGGGACTTTTTTCGGCCAGGTGTGTCACTGCTTGTGTACTGGCAATGCAAGACGTAACACACCATACCGACCCCGACCTTCTGCTCGCCATCAGAGCGGCAGACGATCGCTCCGAACCGGCCTTCCGTGAGGTGTACCGGCGATATGCCAGAAGACTCTTCCTGTATGCTGCCAAGGTAACCGGGTCCCAACAGTCGGCCCGCGATATCGTACAGGACGTCTTTCTGAAGTTTCTCCAAAAGGTTCGCGAAGGGGAGGTCGTTGACTCCACCGCAGCGTATCTGATGACCATCAATCGGAATCTCTGCCTCAACCACAAACGGGACTCACGCTTGGAATACATGGAGCCCGACGTCCTGCCGGAAATACCCGTCGAGTCGGACCATGACGCCGAAGAAATCCGCCGCCATCTCGGACTAGCGCTGAACGCCCTACCGGAGCAGTATCGGGAACCCCTCATGATGCAGGTCTATGGCGGCCTTAGTTATGCCGAAATTTGCGAGGCTACTGGAGAGTCGCTGCCAACGATTCGCCATCGTATCTCGCGTGCCAAACAGCGGCTTCGTGATATTCTCATTCCCCTGTTTGCGCAGTGAAAAGGAATCAGGAAATGCAACCCCATTCTCACATATCGGACCTCATCGAACGCTACCTGGACCACGCTGCCTCGGTAGAAGAAGCCAACGAGCTGTTCGACGTCATGGCAACAGATGCATCCGTGCGCGCCGAATTCCAAGCCGCATCGATGATTCGCGACAATTTTGCTGCCGACATTCGCGAGACGGTCTTACCCGACATGATGTACGCCGACATTGTATCGGCAGCGCGCGCAGCGGGCACTCTTCCTGTTTCCGAAGGTATCACGGCGCTCGCCGGTGCAGCATCGGGCGGCATGTCCACCGTGGCCACCGCCGTGCAGTCCACCACACTTGCCATTCACGGTTCATCCCTTGTTGGCTTGGTTGCCTCTGCTGCTTCAGCAATTGTTGCACTTGCCGTAACCACAGTCGTCCTGACGACGCCACATGGACCGGACCATGTTGCACGACCTTCTGGCGCTACCATGGATGCAGCATCAACGGACGCATCCACACAAGCGTTGCAATCTCCCCTACCGAACGCAATCCCAGTGCCTCCGTCCCCCGTGCCAGACCGTACCGAACCGTCCTCTTCGAAACGGTCGCTGAACCATCCGTCGCCGGCAAGTACTTTCTTGTCGGCCGACGGTAGCTCGGCCAACGGCGTGGCCGAAGAAGAAGCATCGGCGATGGTTGCTGCCATTACCACCGTACCGACCAACGCGAGAACCATCGATCTATCCCTCTCCGAACCGCCTGCTGATGATCTGAACACCGAGGCATCGTCCCTTGCCCTGGAACCATATCTCAACATCGCCCCTCCCTTTGTTGCTCGATTTACCACGGCTCCCCTCACCGCATATTCCTTTGAAGGGGGCCCTGCCACATCGGGGGTCAACCTCTCGGCAGAATTCGAGGTTCGTTTCGCCGACCATCACGCCGTGGGCGTTGGCCTCCATCATGATGCCTTCCCGATGACCATCATCGATGCTTCGGGTTCAGAACGCACCGTAGCGACGATGACGTGGGCTTCCATGCACTACCGCTTCGCCCCCGAGTGGACCATCGTTCCAGGCCTGACACCATGGATGCAGGTGGCCGCTGGCGGTTCTTCGCGCGGTATGGTCCTCTCCCCATCGCTTGGCTTACAACAGTCCTTTAGCAATATCACGGTTGGCATGGGAGCGTCCCTGATGGGCTTCGTCTATCAGTCCGATGACGCATGGCGCGTAGCTTCGCGAACCGCACTCCGTGTAGAACTTGGGTACAGGTGGTAATATGAAGAAGTACACGCTTTTCATCCTTGGAATTATCCTGCTCCTCGTATGGCTCATGGGCTGCGACAACGTTCGCATTGGAAATCCCGTTGCCCCCTCCACCCCCGATGAACCACCAGTCCAAACACCAGAACCATTCGTTCTGACTGGAACCGTGCAGCTGGATACGTTTCCGTTCCTACCCGTGTCGTATCAAGAGCTTTCCGTCGCCGTAGTCTGGTTGACGGACACGGAATACGTTGTCTATGGCATCGCCGATGTCAATGACACAACGGGAGCGTGGCGTTTGGAATTCAAGGACCCCGTACCGGCGACGGCAATGTTTGCTTCAACATTACCACCGAAGAAACCCTTTGGCTGGGGCAACATTGTCGCCGTGCGTGGCACGCCAACCAATGGTTATCGTTATGGCGTCTATGAAGATCCTTCGCCACAATTTCAAATCGTGTCTGAAAGCACGTTTCCGTTTGTCATGTACGATACGGACGGCATCGATACCTCCCGTATGATGTTGTCCGCGACTACTGGTGAACCCCTGTATTTGATCGATCGTTTCGACGTTGGATATTCCTTGTTTGCGTTCGAGTTGATCAACCATCCCCTACATGGAAGCGTAACCACGTTCTCTCCCATCCCCAACCAGCCAATTCTTATCAGGGCCTGGCAATAGACGCCAGCACGTTATTGGCTATCCTTCCTGCTTCTCGGCCGCTGCTTTCGCTGCTGCCCTCTTTCGGCGCTCCTGCCGAAGTTTGTTGAAGTTGATGCTCTCTCGCAGTGTAACGGTTGGGCGAATGACACCCCTTTCACGCAGGATGCTGTCGGCAACGGCATAACGACGCCTATTTGGCAGGGCACCGCGGACTTCCTTGGGAATCTGCGACAGCGGTATGAGAGCTTCTTCCACGGCCATTGGATCGTTCGGCAAGGCTATTTCTACATCCTTTGTGGAGGTAATATCCCACCAGGATCCACCGCGCCTACGTGTGAAGTCGAACAAGTCAAGAATGATGACTGGCGTACCTGTGAATGGGATGGGCCGGCGTGTGGAATCGAATTTGGCTTGTTTTACCCATCCGAACAACCACTCGGCATCGGTCAGAAACTGTCGCACACAGGAATGCGAAACTGGACGACCAGGCATTTCGAATTGGTGGAAAGCCGAGCCCGCATATTGGTGAAAATTCACGGTAAACGGAAGGCGCCATGTAGAATCCAATGAACTAAGTCGTAGGCGCGCTTTCCAATTCACTGCATAACGTCCTGGGAGGGTTGGTTTGCGTTCTTCGCCAGTGTTGGCGGCAGCAAAACGAACCAATTCGCCGTACTCGTAGCAGGCATAGGACTGCCATTTATTGGAAATGAAAACAATTTTTGGAATCGTGTCACCATCACGATAGTACTGGGGGAAAACCGAATAGGCACGAAGGTCTTCTACGATGGTATCGGGCACCATGATCGTATCGCCCACCCGAAAGAACTGGATATCCTTGCGATTGACAGTGGTAAATGCACGATATGCGGCCATTGTCTGGGCGGCTTTGCCATAAGTCAAACGTATGGAATCCAGGTGTGCGCCATCGCGAATGACATGTCGCGCCAATGATATTGCAGGAAAACGCTTGGCCAGGGAATCGGCACGCCTCACACGCCGTTCCTCGGCGCGGCGCAGTGAGTCCGCGCGCTGTTTATGTGCCACTTCGGCGGGATCGTCCTGCGTGCTACAGGATACGGCAAACACGGACAGAACCGTTGCCAGCAGAAGAAATGGATACGAAAAACACAGTGCGCCCATACGTACAGCAAACTTACCCCAATAGCACGACGTGCACACTGTTCCATGCTGATGAAACGGTCTTCGACACGTAGATTGCTCCATGACGAAAATGCCCGCTCTTGCTCTATACCTTACCGCATGTTTTCTGTTGCTGCAGGCTTGTGGTACTGATAGACCCATCGATACCAAGGACATACCTTCCTCCGGGGAGGCAAGGCCCCCTGCCAAGCAGGCAACAGTGCGTGCGTGGTCGGTGGTGCGGACCCTGCCCCACGACTCCATGGCATTCACCCAAGGATTGATCGTGCGTAATGGTGTATTCCTGGAAAGCACTGGGCAATACGGCCAATCGAGTGTACGAAGGGTTGCCATTGCCACGGGAGCGGTTCAGCGGCGAGTGGCGATGGATCCGATGGTCTTTGGCGAGGGGATGACAGAACTGAACGGTATCCTCTACGTCCTCACCTGGCAGAACCAAAAAGGATTCAAACTTGACGCGACCACGCTCAAGACACTTGG
>JALOMA010000141.1 GCA_025455735.1 Candidatus Kapaibacterium sp. | reverse complement strand
CATTCCCGGATTGTTCGTCCTTGGTGAAGCCAATTTCTCCGATCACGGTGCCAACCGCTTGGGTGCGTCGGCGCTAATGCAAGGGCTTGCCGACGGCTATTTCGTGATCCCCTATACGCTGGGTGGTTACCTGGCCAAAGGTGGCTTGGAGAAGTTAGGGGACGATGCACCGGAAGTTCGCGGCGCTGTGGAAGCAGCACGTTCTAAGATTTCGACACTCTTGAACATCAACGGTAAACGCTCCCCGGCCTCGTTCCACCGTGAATTGGGCAAGATAATGTGGGATTATTGTGGCATGGCCCGTGATGCCAAAGGCCTACAAACCGCACTTAAACGAATCCCCGAACTGCGTGAAGAATTTTGGCAGAACCTAACGGTACCAGGCTCTGGTGAAACCTTGAACCAGACGCTCGAGCATGCGTCGCGCGTAGCCGATTTCCTTGAATTCGGCGAACTCATGTGCCTTGACGCATTGGAGCGTAATGAAAGCTGCGGTGGCCACTTCCGGACGGAATACCAGACGGAAGAAGGCGAAGCAGAGCGCAATGATGCCGACTATTGTTATGCTGCAGCATGGAGTTACTCCGGAGATAGTGCAAAGCCCGCACTAACCAAGGAGACGCTGACATTCGACAATGTACAACTCGCCACACGGAGCTATAAGTAATGAACCTGCGACTGCATATCTGGCGCCAGCCCGGACCCGACGTTCAGGGCATGTTCAAGACCTACGACCTTGATGGCGTAAGCGAACACATGAGCTTCCTTGAGATGCTCGACGTACTGAATGAAACGTTGATTGGACGCGGCGAAGAGCCCGTGGCATTTGATCACGATTGCCGAGAAGGCATATGCGGTACCTGTGGCATGGTCATCAACGGCAGACCACATGGTCCACTGCAAAGAACCACAACGTGCCAGCTCCACATGCGGTTCTTCAAGGACGGAGACGAGATCTACATCGAACCCTGGAGAGCGTCGGCATTTCCCGTTGTTCGAGACCTGGTTGTTGACCGCAGTTCCTTCGACCGCATTATCGCCAATGGCGGCTTTATCAGCGTCAATACTGGCAATGCTCAAGATGGCAATGCCATCCCTATTCCCAAACCCGACGCCGACCGTGCGTTTGACGCAGCCGCTTGCATTGGCTGTGGTGCATGTGTAGCTGCATGCCCGAATTCGTCGGCTATGCTGTTCGTAGGTGCAAAAGCAGGACACCTGGGCATGCTGCCACAAGGTCAGGCCGAGCGCGGTAGTCGTGCGCTGAACATGTTGTTGGCCGCCGATGAGTCCGGATTTGGCGCCTGTACCAATCACCTTGAATGCGAAGCAGCGTGTCCAAAAGGTATTAGCGCAGAATTCATCGCCATGCTCAATCGAGACTACATGAAAGCTGCAATGTTCGGCCGCGATTGATCCAAGGCCCCCTTCACAATCGGAAGTTCACAAACGGCGTTGACATTCACATGTCAACGCCGTTGATGTTTATTGGCCAATGTCATGTGGCCAATGATGCGAGCGCTTCGACGTATTCCCGAACGGCACGTTCGAAGCCAACGAAAACCGCCCGGCTTACGAGAGCATGGCCGATGGAAACTTCTTCGAGGTGGGGAATGGACCCAATATGGGCGAGATTGCGAAGGTCCAAACCGTGTCCAGCAGTTACAACCATGCCGGCTTCCGCAGCCAGTTCTGCAGCCAAGCGAAGGCGCGTTAGCTCGGCCTCTCGTTCGATCCGACTACGAGAATGTGCGAACGTTCCGGTATGCAGCTCAATGATGTCGGCACCGCACCGCGCCGCTGCTTCCACCTGAACTGGCGTAGGATCTATGAAAAAGGACACTTGGATGCCTTTGTTATGCATGACGCTCGCAAGGTCCGTGTGGAAGTGGAGATTGGAGGCTACGTCAAGTCCGCCTTCTGTTGTAAGTTCCGCCCGCTTCTCGGGCACGATCGTCACCAGATCGGGAACCACATCGAGAGCGATGTCGATGATCTCCTGGGTTGCGGCCATTTCAAGATCCAGCTTTGTCGTCACCACGTCGCGAAGGACGCGTACGTCACGGTCGTTGACGTGACGACGATCTTCGCGTAAGTGGCAGACGATGCCAGCAGCGCCGGCCAGCTCTGCGAGGACAGCTGCATGGACGGGATCGGGTTCTATACCGCCGCGTGCTTCGCGAACGGTTGCGACGTGATCGATGTTAACAGCGAGTCGAATCATAGTGTAACAGAAACCGTGACGGTGGATTGTTCAATGGTTCGTTTTGTATCGCAACACAAAAATGCCGGTTTCGGTTGACATTGTTGGGTACAAGTCACCAATCGGGGAAGACGAGAACTCCGGACGTATTTAGGGACAGTATGAAGACGAAGACACTCACCCACGTGCTCGCTGCCGTGGCACTATGGGTTCCTGCAGTGGCAGGTACAGGAAAGCTCTCTCCGCATGTAGAGGGCTACATCATGAATGTTGGCCAATGGCCTTCTCATGTGGTTGCCGCTGCCCGCTCTGGCGACGTAGACGTATGGGTTACCCGTACGGGGATGGCCGTTGACCGCCATGTTCGCGATCGCCAAACTCAGACCGTGCAATCCCACGCCGTTCATGTTCGGTATGACGCTGCAAAGGGCGACGCCCATGTAGCAACTGGTGATTACGTGACGACCGTTACGTTCATCAAGGGAAATCGCCCAGATCAATGGTTCTCCGCCCCAGTGGTGGCATCACTTCGGATTGAGGGGCTTGTTCACGGCGCTACAGCAGTGTACACGTTGGACAAACAGCGGATACGGTATGACCTGGAGCTGGAGTCTCCACAGGTGTTGAATCGCCTGAAGACAACTGTAGCTGGTGCTACCGTTCGCGTAGCTGAAGGTGGTCAAAGCGTCCAGTTCGCTGAGGCTGGAATTACCCTTTCGGATCTTCATGTGTTCCAGGGTGGGAAACCCCTGCAGGCCGAATTCGTGTCGTCACCACATGGTGTAGCTGCGTCACTCTCGTATACAGTGAGCGGTGCTCATCCGACGCTTCCACTTGTCGTGGACCCCGTCGTGTACGGTTCATACGTTGGCGGCGCACAGAATGACTCACTAGCTGGTATCGTCAAATCGGTAGGTGGGGACCTTGCAGTTGCTGGAACTACGCTTGAATTGGCGTATCCAGCAGTCCCAGGGTATCGTTCGCAGAGCGGTGGTGGACTTGACGGATTCGTCGCTGTTTTTGATGCCCAACTTACGCGCATGAAGGCATTCACATTCATTGGTGGTGCCGGTGATGATCGTATTCGTGGCGTTGCTTCCGATGCAGAAGGCGCAATTGTTGTTGGCGGATCTACAACATCTGCAGACTACCCAGTATCATCCGGAGCTGCGGGCCAAATTCCACGTGGTCTGGTTGACGGATTTGTCAGTAAGCTGTCACCTTCGATTCAGGCGTTGCAAGCAAGCTCTTTCATCGCTGGTGATCAAGATGATATTGTCAATAGCGTAGCCATTGACTCCGAAGGGAATTTGTACGCAGCGGGTCAAACACGATCCACGCGAAACTTTCCAACGACCAACGGACTGATCAGAACCGCCGGTGGTAATCTTGATGGATTCCTGACGAAATTGAGCCCCAACGGATCAGCCTACTTCTACTCGACGTACCTTGGCCGTGCCGCTGATGATGCCGCTACGTTTGTAACCGTCGATGCTACAGGGTCGCCATATGTAACGGGCTGGACACGCGGTACGGACTTCCCAACGGCTCCAACTCCTTCCGGTATGGGCCAGCAACAACGGCGACCATACGACAGAACACACAATGGTGGCGTCGATGCGTTCGTGGTTAAGTTGGGCACCGATGGTGGTAGCTATGTGTATTCGACCTTCTGGGGCGGCAGCGGCGACGACTTTGGCCGCGGCATCGTTGTAGATGAGCTTGGTCGCGCCCATGTCGTGATGACCACAAACTCTCCAAATATCGAAGTTGCGAATGGTTTCGGAACCCTTCCCATTGGCGGAAATGATGGTGTGATTGGAACGTTTGCGGCAAGCGGTCGCGATCTGGACGCCGCCGCTTACTTCGGTGGTACGGGTGATGATCAGATTCTCTTTATGGCACCTGCATCGGCCAGCAACTTTTTGGTTCTAGGTTCTACGACGTCGAGCAATTTCCCAGCCACATCACCGGGGACTACGTCCGAAAAACGCGGATCCACCGATGGATTCATTGCCATCCTTTCCCCAGCTGCCATTAAGCAAAGCACACTTGTCCCCAGTCAAGGCGACGAACAATTCACCGGTGGTTTTGTCGATGCATCTGGTGACGTCCATTTTGCTGCAAACACCGTGAACGGCACGATGCCGGTTTCGGAGAATAGCTTCGATTCCACACGAGCGAGCGGCCAGGATGGCTGGGTGGGAAAATATGCGTGGGGTACGATGGAGCTCGCATCACCTGCGGGCGGAGAAAGTTGGTGTGCTGGCTCGAATCAAACAGTGTCATGGGCAGTAGATGAAATGCTCCCAACGGACACGTTCACAGTACAAATCTCCGAGGATGGTATCACCTGGACGAATCTGGCAGCACCGTCTACAAGCCGCAGCTATGTCTGGCGTCTTGCTAATCTGGCTGTCAACTCCTACCATCTGCGCGTGTTGAGCAGCCGTGGACATGTCTCCCGAACAACAACGCCAATCACGATTACACGCCCTCCCACTATCGATGAACAGCCCGTCGGTAGCGTCTCCTGTAGTGGTGAATCCGTGCGCCTAACCGTTGTGGCACGGGGTAACAATCTTCGCTACCAATGGAGGCGGGGTGGACAGAACATTCCCAATGCGACGTCATCCGTGTTGGATATTCCCAGTGTTTCTGCCGCAAATGCTGGACGGTATGACTGTGTGGTTACTGGGTCTTGTAGTCCTAATGCTACAACCGTGGCCGTTGATGTTGTTGTAGGAACAACGACAGCCATCACTGGCCAGCCCTCAGACGTAACGGTTGATGAAGGAGCTACGGCTGAGTTCACCGTTGCAGCATCGGGTAGTGGATTGTCGTATCAGTGGTATCGTGGAGCGGCTGAACTTGCCAATGCCAATGAGGCAACGTTGCGCCTGATTGGCGTGGATACCACAGCATCAGGCTTGTATTCCTGTGAAGTTCGCGGCGCATGTGGAACAGTGCGGTCCGAAGGCGCAACGCTGAACGTTCGACGTGTCGTGAACAGCGTGGCTGCGTCAAATACACTGCGTGGCGTTCGCGTTCTGGGTCCGATGCCTGCTTCGAACGGAATTACAGTTGCCTACGATGGCAACGCACCACTCTTGAACGTACGTATCCTTGACCTTTCCGGCGCTGTCGTATCGCAGGGCAGCCATCCAGCTGCCCAGCAGATTACCGTTGATTGCTCCATGTTGCCCTCTGCGACCTACGTTCTGGAGTTGGAATCTCACGGTGCATCATACAGAATGCTCCTACCAGTGAGCCGTTGACGGACATCGTCGAATGACAATAGTATGCGGGGCTACCATTCCTGATGGAACGGTAGCCCCAGTTGTTTACGCGGTCATTCGGATCTGAAACTTTCAGGTGCTCTTTTTGTTCTTATGCTGTCCTAGATTCATACCCCCCCCTGCACGCCAATGAATGCTCTTCTACTACGCCTTGCCTTGTTCGTCGTTGCATCATCCGTGATGCATGGGCAAGTGCCTTTTGACGTGCATGCCCATGGTGCTCCAACCAGCTTGGTAATTGCAAGGCTTTGGGCTTCTCCTGATGCCACAGTTGTAACGGATGTTGTAGTGGCACCGGATTCTAGCATTTATGTGGTTGGTTGGACGAACGACGTCAACTTCGAGGCGAAGGGTCAAGGGTACAGGAAATTCCACTCAGGCGGCACCGATGGTTTCATCGCCCGACTTAATCCAACCCTTGATCGTGTTTTGGCGTGGACATTTGTCGGGGGCACTGGTAGTGATACCATTACGGCAATGACACTCCGGCGCGATGGGTCGGTGGTTGTTGTGGGATCGACCACGTCGTCCGATTTACCCACGGCGTCAGGGTCCTTCGGTCAGCTCTTTCGTGGTGGCGTTGATGGTTTTGCCGCCGTTTTCAGCCCCGATCTTGGTAGCCAACGCTGGATTACGTACGTCGGCGCTCAAGGAAACGAACGTTTGCTGGACGTGGCCGTGGACAATTCTGATTTTGTTTACGCTTGCGGATCCACGTCAAGCTCGTCCGGTTTTCAGCTTCCCAATGCGTACGACGTAACGTACAATGGTGGTGCAACGGATGGCCTGATTGTGCGCCTTACTCCAACGGGCGCTGGTTCCGTGGCATCCTATTTTGGCGGCGAAGCCATGGATGAGTTCCGTGCCCTGGCTGTAACGGCTTCTGGCGGCGTAGCTGTCGCTGGAGTAACATCTTCATCCAGCTTTGAAGTGTTTCCCAAGAAGCAGCACATGTGGGACTTTGACGCAAAACACCCGTTTGACAGGTCTTTCAATGGAAGACTTGACGGAACAATAACTGTCTTCAATCCGAATATTGCTGGGCTCGTCTTTTCCTCGTTCCTTGGTGGTTCCGAAGAAGACCATTGCACGTCCATCCTCGTCAACAACCGCGGTCGCATTGTAGTAGCTGGTGTCACGCGGTCACCGGACTTTCCCGTTTCTGCTGGTGCAACACCCTACCAAGGCGGGCGCGACGGATTTGTGTCATTCGTTTCGGACGATGGCCTGCAACTGGTTGCGTCATACACGGTTGGCGGTAGTGCGGACGATGACGTCTCGGCATTGGCCCTAGCCGGGGCCGATAATGTCCTAGCCGTGGGATCATCTGCGTCCCGTTCGTTTGCCCAGTTCTACGGAGCCACACTGTCGGGGGGCTCCGATCTCTTTGTCACGCACGTGTCGCCGGGTGGTCTGCAAGGTATTACCTTCGATGGATGG
>JALOMA010000140.1 GCA_025455735.1 Candidatus Kapaibacterium sp. | reverse complement strand
TTCGACCCGGCAACGGGGCTCATCACAAATGGCCTTCATCTTACCGTACGGACCCCGGGTGTTACCATGCCCGAGCCAGGCGCGCACTATGGAGCTGCCTTCTCCCATGATTCACGATATGCGTATTTCGTGGTAACCACGGACGGTCCCGCGAAAATCTATCGTATTTCCACGAGTGTGGAATCTGCCGATGATGTTGATCGCAACTTGGAATTCGTGGCCTCGATGCCAGCTGCCGACCGCTGGGTGCCCATGCAGTTAGGCCCTGACCGACGCATTTATATCGGCAAACCAAACGAAGCTGCCCTAGGTGTTATGGAGCGCCCGTGGCGTAGCGAGGTGGATTCCATCCTCGTCCGTGACCGTGCCATTCTCCTGCCATCAGGCCGCGTCGAGAATGGTCTCCCCAACATGATTGGCTCTTCCCTCTTCCCGCAGCAACCAGGCCTGGCGTGCAGCCTGCCTACTGCAGGCATCTCCATAGCCGATGGATGCGCTGGCAGCTGCGTTGCCGTTGCCGACAACTCAACAGGTAGCATTGACTCGTGGGAGTGGTCCTTCCCGAACGGACAACCAACGCTCTCCACCGCCAGGAATCCTGGGCAGGTATGTTTCCCCCAGGCCGGCACGGTGACAGTGCGTCTTATTGTTCGCAATGCGTCTGGCGCCGACACGGCATTTACCACCATTCGCATTCAACCACGGCCGACAGTCACAACCTCACCCGACGTGGACATCTGTCAAGGGGCCTCGGCCCCATTGCGCGCCACAGGAGCGGTGCGCTACCGCTGGGCTCCAGCTGCATTTCTGGACGACCCAACGTCCGCCACGCCAGTGGCCACCGTCACAACCACGACCGTCTTTACAGTTATCGGCACAGCTGCGAACGGCTGCTCTGATACGGCTACCCTTCGGGTTCGCGTCATCGATATGAAAGCTGGTGCCAACCAGACCGTGTGCCGTGGTGGCTCGGCCCGCTTGAGTGCTTCTGGCGCTGAGCGCTATTCGTGGACTCCAGCAACGGACTTGGATGATCCTACACTGGCGACACCTACGGCACGGCCAGCCGTTACCACCGACTACGTCGTGCGCATGGAGCGTGACTCCTGCGTGGTCTTCGACACGGTCACTGTTACCGTTGTTGATGCTTTCAGCATTACAGCCACTGCCCCGGCAGAAATCTGTGCCGGCTCCGACGCCGTCCTGCGGGTGGCTGGCGCCACGGGCACCATCTCATGGACGCCCGCCGATGTCCTTGACGATCCAACGTCGGCAACACCACGGGCCACCCCCGACACCACCACCACATTCATCGTTACCGTCCGCAGTGGCTCCTGCCTTGCGTCGGATACCGTTACCGTCGTGGTTCATCCCACACCGACGGTAGTCGCTCCAGCGGCATATTCTGCCTGTATTGGCGATGTCGTGACGATGACTGCCGTGGCCACTCCTGGGGCATCCCTCGCATGGTCTCCCACGACTGGCCTGGACGATCCAACCTCGCCGACTCCACGCCTGACTGTTTCTGCATCACAAACCTATGTGGTTACAGCTACAAGCCGCGAAGGCTGCACATCGACGGCTACCGTGAGCATAACAGCGAGAACAAACATAACCGCGTCGGCGGGGGCTGACAGGCGCATCTGTGCTGGTGGCGCCGTACAACTTTCTGGCTCCACCGATGCTGGATCCGTGCGCTGGGAGCCATCGACTGGCTTATCGGACCCAACGTCCGTCTCTCCTATCGCCTCCCCTGCCACGACAACGACGTACGTCATCATTGCCACAGCCGGCAGTTGCGAATCCCGCGACACCATGACGGTTTTCGTCTCTGCCTTAAATCAGCTTTCTCTCACGCCCGATACCAGCATCTGTCCAGGCGATCGCGTTCGGCTTATTGCCAATGCATCGGCCACCCGCTGGATCTGGACACCGGCTCAAGGTTTGAGCGACGCCACAGCGTCCAACCCTTTGGCATCACCAACAGAAACAACCGTGTACACCGTTCGTGCCATCGATGATTTTGCTGGCTGCGAACAATCGGCGACGGTCACCGTGCGAGTCCTTCAGGGAACGCCCATGGTACTTCGGATGTCCAGCGCAACGGCAACTGCCGGTGCAGAGAACGTCGCTTTGCCGATTTTTGTCGAGGTCGACGAATCGCTGCTTCCCCTGCGGATCGACACACTCCGAGCGGAGGTCGTCATTGAACGAAGCATTTTTGTGCCCAAGGTGTTGGATCGTGGTGTGGTGTCTGAAGGGGTCGTCGGTGGTGTTCGAACCACGTACCTTCTCATGAACAACGTTGTGCTCACCCAGCCTGTGCAGCGATTGACAACCATGCGTGGGCAAACCTTCCTTGGCGATGCTACGGCTGCACCAATACGCTGGGGAAAGATTGACGTCCAAGGCCCCGCGCGCTGTGCCGATGTAACACCACGAGACGGTTCGATTGCCGTGACTGGTTGCAATCTTCCTGGTCGATTCTTTCGACTCTTCAGTGCAGCAACAGTCGCAGTGCAATCCACAGCGGAGGCGATAACCCTCACGATAGGGGGGACGGCACCGGGAGAGCACACTATCCAGGTGTTTGATGGCATGGCTACATTGGTAGCCACAATCGTAACTGCACGCTCCGAAAGCTCTCCCGAAGAAAAGCACATTGTGGATGCACGGCCCCTTGCCAATGGCGTGTATTATGTGCGGTTGACGGATCCGTTTGGCGCAACTGATGTGCAAACGGTTGTATTGATTCGCTGAGTTGGCCAACCAGCCACCATGCATTCCGTAATTTTGTAGGAATGCGTCTCCTAGTTCTTATGCTTCTCTTCTGGTCCAACGCCGTTATTGGCTTGGCCTCCACGGATACGACGAAAGCTCGTGTCCTCGCCGACAGTATTCGAAATGTAGTCACCAAGACAATCGTTGTTACGGGTACACGTAATGAGGTCCGGTTGAAGGACTCTCCCGTACGAACGGAAGTTGTAGGTGCCGATCGCATTAAAACGACGGCGATGGTGAATGTAGGCGACCTCCTGAAGGAGCAAACGGGCCTGGTCATGAGCGGTGCGGTGCGGACGGGTGTGCAGATGAATGGCCTAGGGCCGGATTACACCATGATTCTTATCGACGGTCAGCCCATGGTAGGACGCGTGGGCGGCGTGCTGGACCTATCTCGCATCAGCGTAGGCAACATCTCCCGCGTGGAAGTAGTTAAGGGGCCGATGTCAAGCATGTATGGTTCGGAAGCCTTGGCAGGCGTGATCAACATCATCACCAAGCGCCCTGATGATGGCATCTCAGCACGGCTTTCCTCGCAGGTAATAACACGAGGCCCCGTGGACAATCAAGCCGAGCTTGGTTGGGCAAACGAGGACGTCGAGCTGTCCGGGTTTGTTAACTACAAGAATAGTGCGGCATTCAGCATTCGAACGGATTCAATCGACTTCCCCTACTCTGCCTTTCAGGACGGAACGGTGCACGCCAAGGCACGATGGCAGATTTCGCCCCACTGGAAATCCACGATGTCGATCCGTTCGTTTGGCTCGGAAACCCGCGGCTCATTCGTTGAGAGCGTCCTCGGCCAGGTGGCGCAAAACTCTGGGTCCGTAACACAGTGGGACATATCGGCGACAGCCGGCGTCGAATACATGAAAGGGCGGGCCCGCTTAACGACAACGGCGTATGCCACAACGTTCAACGAGCGCTATGTGTATGACGTCGACCAGGGAAGTCGTGGAAGGTTGGATGACGCAAACAGGAGAAACCTAAGGCTATTTGCCCAATACGACTTGCTCTTCGAACCGGCCAGCAGGCTTACCTTGGGTTCGGAGTTCCTCTACGACGACATTGGTGGCACACGGTATTCCACAGTGGACAATCCCCAGCTGCGTCGTTTTTATCGAACAGGCGTGGCCTTTGCCCAATGGGAAGGCCATCCGATGGACGATATCTCCTATGTGCTGAGTGGTCGCATTGATGCGAATAATGTCTTCGGCGAGGCCTTCTCTCCGCGTCTAAGCCTCCTGTGGAAGCCTGGCGAGCACGTGCGCCTGGGAGGCTCGGTCGGAACTGGGTTCAAAGCGCCCGACTTTCGACAATTGTACCTTTCGTTCTCCAATCGTATACCTGGCACGAACTACGATCTTCTCGGAGCATCCATTCTGGGAATGAATCTGGAGCCAGAACGCAGCGTTTCGTATGACATAAGCCTGCGATACGAGGACGGGAACGTTGACCTGGGCAGCGACGTCGTCGTGCTCTACAATGCCGAAGTAAGACTTTACCGGAATGACATCCGCAATCTGATCGACTGGTACTTCGTGCGTTTTGTGGAGAATCGCCAGCTGTATTCGTATCGCAACATTACCAGTGCACGAACACAGGGCTTGGAGACGTCATTCAACAGCCAGATCATCATGCCTGACATTGGCATCGTCTCGCTGTCAGCAGGATACCAGTTTCTCGATGCGGTTGACTTGGAGGTGCTGGACGCTATCGACGCTGGCCGTGCAGGCACGCTTGACCGTCTGCTGACGCGTGAAGACTATCGCGGACTATGGTTCCGAAGCCGCCACACGGGCACTGTAAGAGTGCAATATGATTCTCCTGATGGAGTTTGGAGCGCAAACGTGCGCCTTCAGTTCGTTGGACGGTATGGAGATCCCGCTTTGGATGTCAATGGCGTTGTGATGACGGATCCAGACCGCGAAGTCCTTGATGACGATCGTGAATACGTCCCAGGATATTCGGTCGTCAACGTGGCTGTTTCAAGGCGTTTCGAGTGGGCGGACGGAGCTAAGTCCGTTACGGTCGGTGCAGGCGTCAACAACCTGGGCGATGTTGTCAATCCTACTCAGATACCAGGTTTGGTTGGTCGGCAGTACTTCGTGCAAGCCGCATACAGCCTGTAAGTCTCAGATTGGCTTGAAGCCCTCGAATGCTTGCAGACAATGATGGCAGTAATGCAAGGAGCGGCATAGGGTGGGGCCGAAAGGCGACTTCAACTCCGTATTGGTGCTACCGCAATAGGGGCATGGAGTTTGTTGCAAGACGTCCAACTCAAGCTCGAGTGTAAACTCCTGTGGTGGCGCCAAGCCATGTTTCAAGAGGGCTTGTTTACCGGCCTCCGTGAGGCGATTCGTTGTCCACGGAACATCAAAGGACACCGTGACGTGGTAGCTAGCTGGTTGCAGCGCGGCTACAGCCGACTCCACATCGTGCTTCATGACGTCGATTGCCGGGCAACCAACGAAGGTGGGCGTCATGGTGACGGCAACATCACCATCGGGCGAGACGGCCACGCTGGTGATGATACCCATATCGACAACGCTAATGGTTGGTATCTCGGGGTCCTTGACGGTATGAAGGGCCTCCAGGACGCGTTCAGGGCTGATTACCATTCTGCAGATGGGTCAATTCGGTACACTTCCGTCATTTCGTCAAGCAAAGGCTGGAGATAGTCGGTATGGTAGCCTTTGCGTCCACCGTACACTGGATCGGCAGATGAAGGGATAACAAGCCCTGCCTTGTCCAAGGTTTCCTTCACCAGTTCCAACCAGCGACGTTGGATTTCGCTCTCTCCTGGATAGATTCCATCTGCGGCGAGCTCCGCATCAGTATTACCAGGCTCGAACATACCAAGGGCATAAGGCCACATTTCGTTCAGTGCCGACTGCATCCGGGCTGCACTTTCTTCGTTCCCCTGGGCGCCGAGCTGAATGACCCACGTGCGCGCGTGATAGAGGTGGTACTTGATTTCGCCAGCAACCTTTCTGGCGAGAAGAGCGATTTTCTCCCATGAACTTTGTGCCAGCGCTGCATAGCGAAGATATTCGGCTGTATCGTAGAGGAAATGCCGAATCAGCGAGACATCATATCCACCATTGGGCAGTTCAACGAAATGGCAACTGTAGAACTGTTCGGCATTTCGCATGAAGGCATTTGTGTCGGGATCAGGCTCACCGAACTCGTGCAAGAGCTGATATAGCGCTTGGGCATGGCCGAGTTTGTCTTGAGCAATAGAAGAAAATGCGATGTCCTCTTCAAGCAGCGGCCCTAGTCCGGTCCATTCAGAGTGGCGATGCGCGATTATCAGTGCGTCATCAGCCATACGATGAAGCAGCTCTCGAACAGCATTCTGGTTCATGCTTCGGTTCCTCCCTGTTGTTCCTTCTTGAAGGCTTCTACTTTATTGCGCACCATATAGGCGGCAACATCGCGGTACTTTTTGTCTGGAGTGGTGGCAAAGATGTCGGCGTCTTCAGAGTGCATCGTGAGAATATCCGCCGTGCAGACGACCCAAAGATTATACGTTTGGCCTCGCCTTCCGTATTGTTCCTTTGCCATCAGGAGCGCCAACTCCGCATTGGGAGCGTGTACGCATCCAACATGCACGTGGCGCGCGCCAGACTTCTGTTGATGAAAGACCTCGAACGTCTGAAATTGGTCCATTTCAGGCTTCGGCTCATGGGTGAGCGGCTCCTCTTCCGGGAGCTGTGCACGGGTAATGCGTGGGTCGAGGGAGATGATGGTTGCCATGGTATCCGTTGTCGGTCACTAAGACAACAAAGATACGCAGCTCCTAGCGGACGACGTGGAGGGGGAGAGAATGTCGCAGCCCAACGGCATCGGTAACAGTGACAGCATACATTCCGGGCATGAGATGTCTGGTGTCAAGTATGAACGTTGTGAGTGTCGACACGTCATCCGTGACGGTTGCCTCGGATGAACCATGCCCAACGGCACCACCAGTATAATCGAGAATCTGCACTTTAGGCAATGGTGAGCTTCTCGGAGCGAGGATTTGGATGCGTGCTTGCCGATCCGTGGGATTAGGGAATGGAGCAGTCAGTCGATGCGCCGTACCTGCACGATAGACCACGGCATCAACAGGAAGTTCACACCGGTCAACGCCAGAGAAGTCGATGGTCTTTCCATAGGATACAATGGGCAAGCGTTGTGGCCGGCAAGTGTCCGAGAA
>JALOMA010000139.1 GCA_025455735.1 Candidatus Kapaibacterium sp. | reverse complement strand
GTGTGGTCGTGTCGTCGGGGACACTCCTCCCTCTCTCACACCGTCATGTCATGCGCCTCGACACCTGGCGGCACGATGGTAACACACAGTTTGGGCAGTCAGGGATCCCTTTCCTGACCGTACGCAGGGCCTTCCAGCAATGGAAGGCCCTTTGTTTTTCGTCGTGGTGCCAAGGCCCCTTTCAGGAAGATTGTATGACGAGTCCGTCATACGCTAGCGCAACCCCGCTGGGCAGGGTTGGGTCAACATCGGCGTGGCGAATCTGGTGAGCGATGTGGGTCAGCCAGGTCTGGCGAGGTTGTAAGCGTCGGACGACGTCCAACGACTCATCGATGGTAAAGTGTGTGGGATGAGGCTCGCGCCGAAGGCCGTCGAGAATGAGAACATCGAGGCCTTCGAGCAGTGGCCATGACGACTCTGGAATAAAGTTCACATCAGTACAGTAGGCGAAGTTCCCAATGCGATACCCATTCACCCGAAGGGATTTGCCATGCCGGAGAGGGATGGGGGTGAAGGTGAGGTTGCCGACGGAAAAGGGGGCGGAATCGACAACATTCACATCAACGGAGGGCACGGCAGCGCCGGTTGAAGCCACGAGACCAAAGGCATAGGGAAATGTAGATTGAAGGACGTCGATTGTTTCCTGAAGGCCAAAGATCGGCAGGGGTCTTCCGGATCGGAAGTTGTATGGTCGGATATCATCGAACCCACCAATGTGATCGAAGTGATGGTGGGTAAAAACCACGCCGTCGAGGTCCATAACGTGATTGTCAAGCATCTGCCGACGGAAATCCATAGACGTGTCGACGACGACGCACGTAGACTGAGACCTGATCAGGATTGATGTTCGTAGGCGTTTGTCTCGCAGGTCTGCGGATGTGCACGTCGCACAATCGCAGGCAACTGATGGTACTCCCGTGGATGTTCCGCTTCCCAGAACAACAACGGAAATCATACATGCCGCTCGGCATGGTAGGAGCTTCGTACCAATGGTCCTGATTCAACAACACCGAAGCCCAAATCCAAGCCGACAGTTTCATAGTGTTTGAATTCGGTCGGATGAACGAAACGATCGACGGGCAGGTGATTCTTGGTGGGTTGTAGGTATTGACCAAGAGTAAGAACATCCACGTGGACAGCGCGAAGATCATTCATGACGGCGAGAACTTCATCCGGGGTTTCGCCAAGGCCAAGCATAATACCAGTCTTTGTGCGCATGCCCATGGACTTCGCCGCCTCAAGCATGTCGAGAGTCCATTGATACCGTCCCTGTGGCCGCACACGTTTATAGAGCCGGGGAACAGTCTCCGTATTGTGGTTCAGGATGTCCGGTTTGGCGTCGCAAACGCGACGCATGTTATCGACGTTACCTTTAAAGTCTGGCACGAGGACTTCAATGGTCGTATCAGGACTAGCGTCACGTACGGCCTTGATTGTTGCAGCCCAAATTTCAGAGCCACCATCTTTGAGTTCGTCACGATTAACGGACGTAATAACGGCGTGCTTAAGGCTCATGGAGCGTACCGCTTCGGCAACACGATTGGGTTCATCCCAGTCTAGTGGAAGGGGTCGGCCCGTCTTCACGGCGCAGAACCCGCATGATCGCGTGCACGTGTCGCCATTGATCATGAACGTGGCCGTTCCAGCGTTCCAGCATTCCGTGATATTGGGGCAACGGGCCTCTTCGCATACTGTATGGAGTGCCTTTGCCCGCATCATCGTCTTGATGCGAGCATAGTCTTCTCCGCCAGGGGCGCGGACTTTGAGCCACTCCGGGCGGCGAGCTCCAGGTTGTTCGGTTTGTTGTAGGACGGGAAGTTCCAATGACATGGCGAGTCCAAAAACAGGTGTTATTTCAGTGCTGGCAAGAGGCGTTTGACGATGAGGGGAACTGCAGTGAGATACGTCGTTGGCGACTTCACGATGTTTTTCGCCTGGTGGGTTGAGTTCGGCATACGCGAGGCTGCTGTATAGACGTAGGCATTGAGCAGGACACGTTCGCCTTCCGTTAGGAAATTACCCTGTACAACGTAGGTGGCACCCATTCCGATGACAGCCTTCCAGACGTCCGACTCGTATTGCGGATTCGTTGGGTCCAGGTTCAGGTCGCTGATGGCCATCTCCAACGAGTCCGTTGGTATGACGACGAAGGTCTTGCTTTCAGGATCGGAGGCCGTAAGACTGGTAACGATGGAGTCTCTGAGTGCTACGGACCACTCATTGAGAGCAATCTTGCCGTCCATATTGCGAAACGGCAGAACGGCGACACGCACTTGAGCGCTGGCGGCAACGCTGGATACGATGACAGCAAGGATAAAGGCAACAACGGTGTGTATCATGAGGATCGTTCCAGAAGCGAGGGTAGTATGGACTGAAACTGCAGGAGGGTTCTGCGAAGACCCTCTACGCACGCCGAGGCTTTTGTCCAGTCCAATGGATCCGTGCAGGCCATCACATGACGGCCAACATCGGACAAGTCGCGCAATCCGAACTGGATAAAGGAGCCCTTGATTGTATGGCCGAAGCGGTACAGCTCAGTTGGATCAGCACGTTCAACAACGGCGGGCCACTGCGTGGTGAGGTCTGCAAGCCAGCGCTCCACGAATTCAGGATAGAACTCGCGCAGAACGGGGTCGCCGGCAAGCACTGTGGGGATGGGATATTCCGGTATCGGATGATCGGACACTGGGAAACTCCTGTAAGCCGAATTCTGTCTTCCAGCCGAAGCCGGGAGGCAGCCATTTATCTAGGACGGCTGTTGCCAACCGCCTCAAGCGATCTACCCGGTACGCTGCGTCGCAGAGCAACGCATGAAACGAACAACTTCACGGCACAGTGTGCCTCGCATACCTGCTTGATCTTGCTCCGCACGGGGTTTACCAAGCCGGACTGGTCACCCAGCCCGCTGGTGGGCTCTTACCCCACCGTTTCACCCTTACCAACCCAGAGGTTGGCGGTTTGCTCTCTGTTGCACTGTCCGTCGGCTTTCCTCCTGCCATGTGGCATGAGAATCACCGCCTCGCCGTTAACGAGCGTGCTGTTCTGTGGAGTTCGGACTTTCCTCTCCCGTCCGTAGACGGCAGCGGCTGCCCGGAGTTCCCCGTCCGAATCGTCAGCATCAACCTTCTACGACCGAATCGACATCCACGGTAAGATCTTCCGGGAAGAGAATGCGACCGCAGTTTTCGCACGTGTAAATCTTCTCGCGATTGTACTTCATTTCCATCACGCGTTGTGAGGGAATGGCCGAATAACAGCCTGAACAGGAGTTCCGGCGTAGCGGCACGGCAGCTTCACGATGGAACGTGCGAATGCGCTCATATTCAGTCTGAAGAGTATCGTCGATGTTGGCAAGAAGGCTCTTTCGCGCCACGAGGTATTTTTTCAGCTCTTCGTTATGGTCGCCGGAAAGGTGTTCCAGCTCCTTTTCCTTTTCAGCGAGACGCGACGCAGCAGCATTCAACTCGGATTGTTGCTGATCCAGTATTGCCCTGAGATTCTCTTCCTTGACGCCGCTCGTTCGCAGAACTTCTTCGTGCGTGCTTCGCTGCTGTTTGATGTGTTCCACTTCATGTGTGATCGCATCGAACTCGCGATTGTTCTTCACCTGAAACTGCTGCTGCGTAAGCTTCTGTTCCTTATCCGAGAGCTCGGCCAATGTTACGTTCGCTACTCCACGCGCCTCGTCCAGTCCCTTCAGGGCCTGAAGCGTTTTCTCGTAGGCTAGTGTGCGGTCCCGGACTTCCTGTTCCAGCGCCTTGACTTCTGCGGGCAGGTCGCCGAGCTCGTCATGAAGCTCGTCGAGTTGCGTATCGACAGCTGCAAGCCGGGCAAGAAACGTAATCTGTTGACTCATGGATGGCTCTTGAAATGGTAAACGTTATGCTGCTCGATGTGAACTGATCGTGTACTGAACGGGCGACGTCCGGACCGTTGTTGGGACGAATGCAACCGTGCTGAGGAGATGCGAGAGGATGTCGGCAAGCCCATGCACTACAAACTGCTCCATCTCGTAGTGTCCAGGGTCAAAAAGCGCCAAACGGCCTTCCACACCGAAAAAACCGTGGTATCGTACATCTGCCGTTATGAAGGCGTCCACGCCGGATGCGAGAGCCGAGTCCACGAACGACATGCCGCTGCCGCCAACCACAGCTATCGTGGAAATGAGTTCCGCTGGACCCTTGCTCCAGCGCACAGGGGATCCACATACGTCGGATAGCTTCTCGGCAAATGCTTCCTGCGTGCAAGGATTGTGTACACGAGCCACCAAGCCCATACCACCAATGCCAGAGGGCGAAGGTACAAGATGCCGGATGACGTCGGCCTCAAGTCGGGAACATAACAGAGCATTTGTTCCGTTAGGCGCAGCATCGAAGGCCGTGTGCACACAGATCAACGCGATGTCGTGTTCGATGAGCCTCCGTACGAGGTTGCCGATACGATCGGTTGTGAGAACTCGCTGAAGTCCCGAATAGATGAGCGGATGAAATGCCACTATGGTATCGCATTGCTCGTGTACCGCCTCGCTTATGACCTTGTCAGTCACGTCAAGACACGTCAAGACGCGGGCAACGGTGTTGCGCCGTGAATCAACATGGATACCAACTGGGTCTCCACTCATGGCCGAAGCCATTGGGAAGGCCGAATCGATGTGTATTTGAAGCTGTTCGACTGTCATATTGCGAAGTGCTAAACTACGGAATCGCAGCGCATCTTCGACGTTTTCCACAGGATCGACGCGTCCATCGTCTGATGTAACTTTTCGACAGCCAATCTATTTTGCATGTCATGAACGTACCCTTCCGATTGCTTGCTTTGTGTCTTGCCGTCTTGGCCGTCGTTCCTGGCGTAACGACAGCGCAGGTAGCAGGTGAGGATCCAGGATTGCAGGATACACTCATTGTGTTTGAGTCCCCTCGGCCTTTGCTTGAGAATGGTGGAATCCAACGGCCACGCGACAATGCTGCTGGCATTGACCTATTGTTCAGTGGGAGTGGTTGGGGCTTCGGAGGCTTCTATCAGCGATCGTTGGGGGGGGATGCCACGGCGTTTCTTCACCTGGGAATATCCGGGCGGAGGAATTCGGACGAATTCGAGAACGCATGGCTAGGGCCCATCCCCGTGGTGGCAGGTAAGCTCAATCGCCTCTTCATGTTTCCTGTCTCATTGGGGGTTCAGTATCGGCTCTTCTCGACGAGTCTCCAAGAGTCGTTTCGACCCTTTCTTTCCGCTGGTGCTGGACCAACGTTCATCGTGTCGACGCCGTATATCCGTGATGGGCAGTTCTACGAGTTTTTCAGTTCTTTTGGTCAAGCCACACTTCACACGCGCTTTGGAGCTCATGTGGGAATTGGCAGTTTCTTTGGAACACCAAGTACAGGCAGCTTGGTAGGGGTCCAGGTACGCTATTATACGATTCCCTTCGGTGGAGACGGACTGGAAAGCATGCGCGACAATCCAATCACCAACTTTGGAGGGATCTTCTTGTCGCTCACTGTTGGCGGAATGTACTGACCGTTGTGCCCTCCATGACCCTTGAACCAATTGGTGTCATCAATACGCCGTATTCAAAGGCGTACCATGCTCCGCGCCAGCCTGCCGTCGATGATCGATTGGACGACTGCACCGTTCAGCTGTTTCCGGGTCCACTCGTTTTGCAGGCACTTACGGATCTTGCAGGCTTCGAACGCATTTGGCTTCTCTACGTCTTCGATCGCGTTGATCATTGGAAACCAATGGTGCTCCCACCGCGATCTTCTGCCAAACGAGGTGTGTTCTCCACGCGCAGTCCACATCGTCCGAATCGTATTGGAATGTCCGTCGTTTCGTTGCGAACGATAGCTGGCACAACAATCACGGTAGGCCCAACCGACATCCTGGATGGAACACCTCTCATAGACATCAAGCCATACATTCCGGCTATTGATGCATTTCCAGAAAGTCGTGCTGGATGGGTTGATGAAACATCGCATGATCTCTATGACGTTGTCTGGGCTGCTCCATGCCCCGATCCCACGGTACGACGTCACGTCACACGCATACTTTCTAGCGATCCATCACCGCATCCCTATCGCCGCACGCGTCTTCTTGAAGGGGGCCTCGGAGAAATTGCAGTAACGACTTGGCGGTGCCACTTCACAGTGAACGACCACACCGTCACAATTGTTCGCGTATTCTCGCTCTAGTGCATGCCGAGCGCGTTCTAGCTCGTAGTTTGCATGATTCTCGACGCATCAGAAGCACATTCCATGGCAGATATTCGAACCCTGCTCCAGCACCGCATCCTTGTCCTGGATGGTGCTATGGGCACAATGATTCAACGATTGGGGCTTACCGAAGCCGACTATCGTGGGTCACGTTTCACCGATCATCCTTCGGCGTTGAAGGGCAATAACGACTTGCTCGTATTGACGCAGCCCGATGCCATTCGCAGCATTCATCTTGAGTATCTCAAGGCTGGCGCCGACATCGTGGAAACCAATACGTTCTCCTCGACGGCCCTTAGCCAAGAGGAATACGGATTGGGCGATGTGGCGTACGAAATCAACAGGACGGGAGCCATCCTGGCACGGTCGGCAGCGGATGAAATCACGCGCCAAAATCCAGATAAACCACGTTTCGTAGCAGGTTCCATTGGGCCTACGACAAAAATGCTGTCCATGTCGCCGGACGTCAATGATCCTGGGTATCGCGCAGTGACGTTTGCTGCTATGCGCGACGCATTCAAGGAGCAGATACGTGGTTTGGTTGATGGTGGCGTTGACCTCCTCCTCTTTGAGACGGTGACGGACACCTTGAATCTTAAGGCAGGGTTGAAGGCATATGCGGAACTCTGTGATGATGTCGGACTGTCAGTTCCCGTGATGATCTCCGGTACCATTACCGATATGTCGGGAAGAACCCTCAGTGGCCAAACGCCTACGGCCTTCTGGCTTTCCGTCGCCCATGCACGAAACCTTCTGTCGATCGGCCACCTGCATACATGGCTGCCCAGGCAAGAGAATACGCAGAAGCAGGATGGCTGAACATCATTGGTGGCTGCTGTGGAACCACACCCGATCACATACGAGCCATGGCCGATGCCGTGGTTGGTTGTGCGCCGCGCCAACCGGCTCTACAACGGCGAACCCTTCGGTTGGCAGGACTGGAACCACTGGAAATCCGGCCAGAAACAAACTTCGTGAACGTTGGAGAGCGCACGAACGTCACGGGTTCACGTGCCTTTGCCAAGCTTATCCTGAACAATGACTTCGAAAAAGCCGTCGACATTGCACGGCAGCAGGTTGACAATGGAGCCCAGATTGTCGACATCAATATGGACGAGGGCATGCTGGACTCCGAGCAGGCAATGACGAGGTTCCTTAACCTTATTGCCGCCGAGCCTGACATCGCCAAAGTGCCATTCATGATCGATTCCTCAAAGTGGTCAGTGATTGAGGCGGGCCTCCAATGCGTGCAAGGAAAGGGAGTCGTGAACTCCATCTCCCTGAAAGATGGTGAGACAGAATTTGTCAGACGTGCTCAACTGTGCCGCGACTATGGAGCTGCCGTTATTGTCATGGCCTTCGATGAAGATGGGCAAGCAGATACGTTTGAACGTCGCATCGCCATCTGCGAACGAGCCTATCGCATCCTGACAACGGTCGTAGGTTTTCCTGCTGAAGACATCATTTTCGACCCCACTATCCTTACCGTGGCAACGGGGATTGACGACCACAACGGTTACGCCGTTGACTTTATTCGCGCTACCCATTGGATAAAGCAGCATCTTCCCCATGCGCGTGTTTCTGGAGGTGTCTCCAATATCTCGTTCTCATTTCGAGGTAACGAAACCGTGCGGCGTGCCATGCATACAGCCTTCCTCTACCATGCCATCCAGGCTGGAATGGATATGGGTATCGTGAACGCTGGCCAGATTGATGTCTACAGTGATATTGCTGCAGAGTTGTTGGAGCACGTAGAGGACGTACTTCTCAACCGCCGATCCGACGCCACTGAACGTCTCCTTGGCATCGCCGAATCTCTGAAAGGGGCCTCGTCCCAAGAAGCTTCCATTGAAGCTGCCTGGCGTGCTCAAGATGTTGGAGCGCGTCTCCGTCATGCCCTTGTCAAGGGAATAACCGAATACATCGATGCGGACACTATGGAAGCCCTCGACGTGTATCCGACGCCCCTTTCCGTGATTGAAGGGCCCCTGATGGACGGAATGAATGAAGTTGGAGATCTGTTTGGCTCTGGTAAGATGTTCTTGCCACAGGTTGTGAAATCCGCACGCGTGATGAAGAAATCCGTGGCTATCCTTACTCCGTACATGGAGGAAGAAAAGCGCCGGTCGGGCATGGAGCAAAAACCAGCTGGCACTGTGGTATTGGCAACCGTAAAGGGCGATGTCCACGACATCGGCAAGAATATCGTTGGCGTCGTACTTGGATGCAACAACTACAAGGTCGTCGATCTCGGTGTGATGGTTCCCGCTGAAAAAATCCTTGAAGCCGTAACTACCCATCAGGCGGACGTGCTTGGTTTGTCAGGTCTGATTACACCATCGCTCGACGAAATGGTCCATGTTGCCCGTGAACTGGAGCGCACTGGTCAGAACGTACCCTTGCTCATTGGTGGTGCTACAACGTCCAAGACACACACTGCCGTCAAGATTGCACCGACCTATTCTGGGCCTGTTGTGCACGTCCTCGATGCATCACGTGCCGTGCCAGTGGCTGGTGCGTTGATCGGCACTGAAAGCCGTTCCGACTTCGCGGCACGAACCCGTGCAGACTATGAGATGGTGCGGACGGAGTATGCCAAACGCAGTGACGACAAAGAATTCGACACGCTCGAAGCCGCGCGGCTGCGAAGCGCAGCGGTTCCAACAGCTGGGGCCAAGGCACCGGCACATCCAGGTATCACGACGATTGACCCGATTCCACTAGAGGACTTGGTGCCGTACATCGATTGGACACCCTTCTTCCTCTCGTGGGAGCTTCGCGGAAAATATCCCGCCATACTCGATGATCCCACGTACGGCGACGAGGCTAGACGCTTGTACAAGGATGCGCGCATCATCCTCGATCGTATTGTGGCGGAGAAGCTCTTGACGGCACGTGCCGTTTGTGGACTTTGGCCTGCATGGCGCGAGGGTGACGACATTCTCGTCCAGACGACCGACAATAGCCATGAACGCCTTTGTATGCTACGCCAACAAACCAAGAAGGCGGCAAGTGTGCCCCAACGAAGTTTGGCTGACTACGTAGCTCCAAAGGGCGAGAACGACTGGATCGGCGCATTCGTCGTCACGGCTGGTCATGGTGTGGACGAGTTGTGCGAACAGTATGAGCGCGACAATGATGACTTTAGCAGCATTATGGTGAAGGCCATTGCGGATCGCCTTGCCGAAGCTGCTGCCGAATGGTTGCACGCCAAAGTCCGGAGGGAACTATGGGGCTATGCAGCACACGAGGTTCTCACCAACGACGATCTGGTTGCTGAACAGTATCAAGGCATTCGTCCTGCTCCAGGGTATCCAGCGTGTCCCGACCATACTGAGAAGGCAAAGCTCTTCGCTCTGTTACAAGCGGAACATCGCACGGGAACGCACCTCACGGAATCGTATGCAATGACGCCAGCATCCAGCGTTAGTGGATGGTACTTTGGACACCCCGACGCAAAGTACTTTGCTGTTGGAAAGATAGGGCGTGATCAACTTGAAGATTATGCGGAACGTAAAGGATTCACGATCGAGCAGGCCGAACGTTGGCTTGCTCCCATCTTGGGGTACGAACCGTCATAAACAGAACGGCAGGCCTTGTCACTGCCAAGGCCTGCCGTGTCAGCAAAGCAGAGCGTGCAGACTCTGCGGATCCACTACGACTAGAATTCTATGTTCACTCCGATGGAGGGGA
>JALOMA010000138.1 GCA_025455735.1 Candidatus Kapaibacterium sp. | reverse complement strand
CCCGGCCACGGAGGTTAGTTTCCTGATGAAACTGCTTGAGTCATACCTGAAACGCGAAGTCGAAGAGCTGCACGCAAACAACGTGCGTATTCGTACCATCGGAAAAACCAATGCGCTTCCCAAGAGTGTCCAAAACGTGCTGCGTGGTGCCATCACCCGCACGGAAGCCAATGATGGCCTAACGCTTACCCTGGCACTGAGTTATGGTGCCCGCTGGGATCTGTTGCAGGCCGTCCAGATGATTGCGCTGGACGTACGCCGCGGCAAGGTGTCGCCGGAAGATCTAACCGACGATACCATACGCCAGTACCTACAGACGTCCTTTATGGATGACCCTGACCTGATCATCCGTACGAGCGGTGAATTCCGCCTGAGTAACTTCTTGCTATGGGAGAGTGCGTACGCCGAAATCTACGTCACGGAACGGTTGTGGCCGGAGTTCCGCCGCAACGACCTTTACGTAGCTCTCTTGGACTATCTGCGTCGCGAACGACGCTTTGGTAAAACCTCCGCCCAGGTTGATGGGACCAACGGAGCCGAAGAACACATTTCCACCCTGCGCCAAATCCTCAATGCGTTCACGTAAGACGCTCCTCTGTTTTCTGCTTTGCCTTGTAACGTTCGTGCCCGCTGCCCTTGCCCAGCAAGCGCAGCGTGCCGCCATCATTGCCGGTATCAGCGTCGATGGGCTTGCCAATGCCACCGATGCGGAGTCCGTGATCGCAATATCCGGCCTACGCGTAGGCGAGCCAGCCCTTCCTGACAACCTCGTGATGGCCATTCGCAACTTGTGGGCGCGGAAACAATATGCCGACGTCCGCATTGACCGTGAGCGCGAGACGGCCCTGGGGGTCTTCCTCGTCATCCGCGTCAAGGAATTTCCACGCTTCGAAGAACTTGAAGTCGTGGGAAATGACGAACTGTCAGTAGAAGAGATCAAAAAAGCCGCCGACAAAATGCGCGGTGATATCCTGTCGCCCTATGAAGACTACCTGGTGCGTCAGCGTATCAAAAAGGCCTACGAAAAAGAAGGCATGCTCTTCGCCAAGGTAACGTCAACCACGCGTCCAGGAACGTTGCCCAATACCGTCGTCCTCGTTGTAACCGTCAACGAAGGCGTGGAATATCATGTTGGTTCCATCGAATTCATCGGAAATACGGAATTCACGGACGAGCAGCTGGCTGGAGCGTTTGAGGATACGAAGACGAAATCCTGGTGGCAGTTCTGGAAGAGCTCGTCATTCGACGTCACAAAATATCGGGCCGACGTGGAACGCCTCCCGGCCTATCTGATGTCCAAAGGCTATATCGATGCCGAAGTGGTATCCGACACCGTCGTGTACGACGAACAATCCGAAACGGTGGCCATTACCATTACCGTTAGGGAAGGCCGCAAGGTTTACGTTCGCGATATCCGATTCGCTGGAAACACGATTTTCCCGTCAGCTGATCTCGAGCGGCGCCTGGGCATTGAACGCGGCGAAGCCGTGAATGTTGGCAAGATCGACGAAAACCTGAACGTGAATGCGGACCAATCGGACCCCAAGTCGCTCTATGCCGACAACGGCTACCTGACGGCCAACATGGTTGCCGATTACGAACGTGTAGGCGAAGACTCCGTCAACGTCGTCATCCGCGTCACGGAGGGCAGCCGGTATACGATCCGCCGTGTGGACTTCACGGGGAACTCAAAAACCCGCGATCGTGTGATCCGTCGCGAGCTGTTTACGCGTCCTGGCGACTTCTTCAACCGCTCCGCCATCATCCGTACCATGCGCGGACTGGGGGTACTGAACTACTTCAACCCAGAGACCATCAAGCCGCAGGTTGTGCCAGTGGACAACACGAAGGTTGACATCGTCTATACCGTTGAAGAACGCAGCACGGATACCTTCAATGCCTCCGTTGGTTTTGCTGGCGCCTTCGGTCTAACCGGATCCGTTGGGATTACGCTGAACAACTTCGACATCACGGAGCCCTTTCGTGGTGGCGCCGGACAGGTCCTGGCTTTCCAGTGGGAATTTGGCCAGGCATCCCGCTTGCAGACGTTCCAACTGTCGTTCACAGAGCCGTGGCTCTTTGGCGACCCTACGTCCGTAGGCTTCAACGTCTACGACACACGCCAACGATTCGGCTTCGACGTGCGCCGGACCGGTGCCCAAATCAATATCGGCCGCCGCTTCCGCTTTCCCGACGATTATTTCCGTGGTGATTGGAGCGTAGGCTTTGAACGCATCGAATCGAATACGAATACACTCTTCTCGCGTGCTGGCCTCAATACGGCCTTTACGCTTGCTCAGGTCATCTCGCGGACGTCACTCGACAATATCATCTTTCCAACGCAGGGCTCGCGCTTCTCCCTATCTACTCGATGGGCTACGGGTGCCGTTGGGTTGGGCACCACCGACTTCGCAAAGCTCGGCCTGAACTTCGACATGCTTAACCCCTTGCTCCAGATCGGCGGCTTCAACCGTCTGGTGCTGTTTGTTGGATCCGAGCTTGGTTTTGTAGATGGTATTTCGGTCGACACAACCATTCCACCGCAGGAGCTTTATTACATGGGTGGCAACGGTCTCGGCGGATTCAACGTCACACCCTTGCGCGGCTATCCGGACCGCTCCATTGGGCCCGCCGATGGTAACGGTGGCAGGGTCCAGGCACGCCTTGTCGCCGAGCTGCGGTTTGCCCTGTCGCTCAACCCCTTCCCGATCTATTTGCTTAGTTTTGCCGAAGCTGGAAACGTGTGGGCAAACCTGCGATCTGCCGATCCTTTTGCCCTGAAACGAAGTGCTGGTTTCGGTATCCGACTGCTCTTGCAGCCGATTGGCTTGTTGGGCTTCGATATCGGCTATGGCTTCGACCCTATAGGCGTGGCCGGCGAGCGAAACGGCTGGGAATTCCACTTCCAGTTCGGACGATAAACGGACCATTCAATCACCTTATGTTCTCCTTTATGACGTACCGTAGCATTGCCGTTGTCCTTATGTTCTGCATGGCTTCCGTTGGCGCCATTGCCCAAAAGCCCACAACCAATGACGCAACACGAATCGGCTTTGTGAGTGCAGAGACGATCCTCAAGGAATTGCCCGAAGCACAACAGGCTACGAAATCGCTGGAAGAATTTGGCATGCGTGCACAGGATACGTTGCGGATGATGCAACGCGACTTCGAAGGGCGCATCGAACAGTACCGGAAACAAGAAGCCATGATGTCTGCCGATGCAAAACGCAAGGAAGAAGAAGGCCTAACAGCCCTTCGCCAGCGGTTTGCCGCCTACCAGGAAGAGAAGTTTGGCGCTCAGGGTGAGCTAGCCCGGATGCGCGAAAGTTACCTTAAGCCTATCCGCGAAAAAATCGCAGAAGCCGTCAAGGCCGTCGCCAAAGAAGAAAAAGTCAGCGTTGTACTCGACAAACTCGAAGGTGTTGTCTACTACGCCGATGACAAACTCGACCTCACCTACAAGGTTCTCGACCGACTGAAACGCGGTAGCAACTAACGCGTTTTGCCCCAGCCTTTGCATCGCTAACCCATGAATCATCGTGTGCCCATGCCCCTTGCCACACCCTACACAGAATCGAAAGATCAAACCATGAAACGGTGGTTGGTGGTGGTATTTGTGGCCTGTACTGCACTCCTGATTGTTCCGGCAAGGGGCCTTGCCCAGAAAATGGGCTACATGTCCAGCGATCTTGTCAAACAACGGTTCGAGGCCCACAAACAGGCCGAAGGACGGCTGGAAGCCCAGGTGACGGAATGGAAGGAAGACCTTGCGTCGCGCCAGCGCGACATCGAGGAGCTGGAGCTCGAGATGCGCAAGAATCGGCTGGTGTGGAGCGAAACGGAGCGCCAGGCGAAGGACAAGGAACTGGAGGACAAACGTCGCGAGCGTGACAACATGGCGCGCCAACGGTTTGAGCCCGGTGGCGAATACGACAAGCTTGCCGAGTCCCTCATGAAAGGCGTCTGGTTGAAGATTTATGCTGCGGCCCAAAAGGTAGCGGCAGCTGAAGGGTACGACATGGTGTTTGACAAGAGCCGCGATCCGCTGGTGTACGTCAACCCGAAGTTCGACATTACCGTCAAGGTGATGAAAGAGTTGGGTATCGATGCCGCCGACCTGGAAGGCAAACAAACGGATGCCATTGCGAATGACCCACGGAACAAACGTGTGGAAGAACCCCGGCGCCGCAAGTCCCGCTCCAAAAAGACCGAAGAAGAACCCGAAAGTACTCCCGCAGATAAGACCGCCGATCCGCGATCCAATCCCACAAACGTGAAGATTCCGAAGGGTATGATGGACCCCGCACCAGTGGATACCACCCTTACACCCCGCAATCAGGACATTCCGCGATGAACGACGTGGTGCAACCAACGTGGACGGCACAAGCGCTTTGCGCGTTGATTGATGGACGCCTGGTGGGCGATGGCAGTGTTTCCGTTACGGGAATCGGCCGTATTGAATCAGCCGCACCAGGGGAAATCACGTTTGTTGCCAGTGAGAAGTATCTGAAGTTCCTTGCTTCTACAAAGGCCACGTGCGTTATCATCTCCGAAGGACTCATTGGGGATGACATTCCCCAGCAAACGGCCATTATCGTTCCGGATGCGTATCGGTCCTTCGTGCGCATCATGCAGGAATTCTTCCCGCCGCACCGCCTGGAACCTGGGTTGCGCCATGCAACGGCAACAATTCACGAGACAGCTGATGTCGATCCTACAGCAGCAGTCGGACCAGGTTGCGTGATCGGCGAACGGTGCGTCGTGGGCCCCGGGACGCAGCTGATTGCCAACGTTGTGCTGTATGCCGATTGTACGGTGGGACGTAAGAGCGTCCTTCATGGCAACGTGACGCTTTATGCGGGCACAACGCTTGGGGACCACTGCATTGTCCACGCCGGCAGCGTGCTGGGAGCAGACGGATTTGGATTCCTTGAGCAACCCGATGGATCCTTTGACAAGATTCCCCAGGTGGGCACGGTGTGCGTTGGTGATAGCGTGGAGATTGGCGCCAATTGTACCATTGACAGGGCTGCCGTCGGGCAGACGATTCTGGAAGATGGCGTCAAGCTCGACAACCTTGTGCACATCGCTCACGGCGTCGTGGTAGGAAAGAACACCGCCATCGCAGCCCAAGCCGGGATATCGGGAAGCACTCGCTTGGGTGAACGCAACCGGATTGCTGGCCAAGTGGGTATTGTGGGGCATATCACAACAGCCGATAACGTCATCGTTGAAGCCCAAAGTGGCGTCTCGAAGGCGATTACGACACCTGGCGCCTATTTTGGCTCGCCAGCAAAAGAACACCGAACGGCTCTCCGCTTGGAAGCCGCCCTCCGCCACCTTCCCCAGCTGATGGTGGAACTGCGTGAGCTGCAACGGAGGATCGACGAGCTCACATCCGATAACGCTGCACCAACCTCATGAGCGCTTTGCAACAGACCGTAGCAGATCGTGTTACGATGTCGGGCGTGGGACTCCACACCGGCAACCTGTCGTCCATAACCTTTGCCCCCGCCGACGAGCATACGGGCTTTCGCTTTGTACGCCTTGACCTTCCTGGCGAACCCGAAGTTGCTGCCATCGTGGATAACGTTGTCGACATCTCGCGTGGCACAACCATTGCCGTTGGCGAGGCCCGCGTCCACACCGTCGAACACGTCCTGGCTGCACTGGTGGGGATGGGCGTGGACAATTGCAGGATCGAACTGTCGAACAATGAGCCCCCCGTAGGCGACGGCTCTGCGCTGCCGTTTGTAGAGATGATCCAGCAGGCCGGTGTCCGGCAACAAAAGGCCGAACGCCGCGAACTGATTCTGGACGCACCCGTGCGCCACCTTGATGAACAGCGTCGCACGGAAATCGTTGCCCTGCCGAATGATACCTATCGTGTTACCGTGATGGTGGACTACAACAATCCCGCTCTCGGATCACAACACACGGGATTGTTTGACCTTGAGACCGAGTTCCGCACGGAGTTTGCGCCCGCACGGACGTTCTGTTTCCTCCATGAAGTAGAAACTCTGTGGCGGCAAGGGCTCATTCAGGGTGGCAATCTGGACAATGCTATCGTGATTGTCGACAAGCCGATGTCCGATGAAGATTTAAAAGCCCTGCTCGAAGAAATGGGCATCCAGGGCAATGCCGTGCTTGGAAGTAATGGCATCCTGAACAACAATTCCCTTCGTTTCCGCAACGAACCTGCACGCCACAAGCTATTGGACATGGTGGGGGATCTTGCCCTTATCGGTGCCCGCATGCGTGCACAGGTGCTGGCTGCGCGTCCTGGCCATGCCGCCAATATCGAGTTTGCCCGCAAGGTTCGGCGCCTCTACGAAAAGCAGCAAACGGTGCGAGTGGTACAAAAGAATCCTACGGAAGGCACCGTCTTCGATATCAACGCCATCATGAAAATGATGCCGCATCGGTATCCCTTCTTGCTCGTGGACCGCGTGACGGACTTTGATCCTGAGAATAATCGCGTGGTGGCATATAAGAACATCACGTTCAATGAACCATGTTTTACTGGGCATTTCCCCGATAGGCCGATTTTCCCAGGTGTTCTGATCGTAGAAGCCATGGCACAAGCAGGATGTATGCTGCTGATGGCCAAAGGACTCGATCCTGCAAAGAAGCTCGTGTTCTTCATGACCATGAATAACGTGAAGTTCCGCAAACCCGTCATTCCCGGTGACCAACTCGTCATGCACATGGAAATGACGAGGTTCCGCCTTGGGACGGCACAGCTCGTGGGAAAGGCCATGGTAGGCCAGAACGTTGTGGCGGAAGCCGAGCTGAGCGCAGCTGTCGTAGATAGGGAGGCTCAATGACCAATAGCGACGTCGTTATTCATCCCACAGCTATCGTAGACCCCGCAGCCCAACTTGGTGCGGGCGTTACGGTTGGTCCGTTTTGCGTCGTCGAAGCGGATGTTCAAATCGGCGACCGTACCGTCCTCAAAAGCCACGTCGTTGTGGCCAACGGTGCGCGAATAGGTTCCGATTGTGTGATCCACCCCGGTATCAGTACCGAGCCACAGGATCTCAAATACGCGGGTGAACCCACCCTTGCCATCATTGGCGACCGTACAACGCTGCGCGAATGCGTCACCGTCAATCGTGGTACCACGTTCAGTGGCAAGGCCCAGGTTGGCAGCGACTGTCTGCTCATGGCATACGTTCATGTTGCCCATGATTGTGTGGTTGGCGATAACGTCATCATTGCCAATGGAGTACAACTTGGCGGCCATGTCGAAGTCGGTGACTGGGCCATCATCGGAGGATTAACGGGTATCCACCAATTCTGCCGCATCGGTGCGCATAGCATGATTGGCGCGTGCTCCCGTGTGGTGAAGGATGTGCCCATGTTCGCTCTCTGTGGTAAGGAACCACTCACCGTGGAAGGTATCAACGCCGTTGGACTTCGGCGGCGGGGCTTCGATATCAAGACCATCGCTGCTATCGACGAATTCTACACCACGTTGCTGCGCAGCGGGCTCAATACATCGGATGGCCTTAAACGATACAGTGATGAAGTGGCAGAACCATTACAGCCGGTAGCCGATGCCATCGGCTTCATCAAAGCGTCGAAACGAGGCATCTATCGCTAGGCCTGCGCCGAAATTCGCTCTCCTGGGATGCCTCATTGTCCTGTTCATCGGCGGAACAGTCAGCGGCACGGCACAACCAACCTTCCGCGCCCCGGTGGCAAATCCGTTCGAGGGTCGTGTCTCGATGATCGTCCAACCAGGACCCAAAAATTTGCGTCTGGATATCGGCCACCGCTTCTACCTTGGATCGACAGGTGATAGCGCGTCGTGGCGGCTGGAGTACGACACCGAGTTCTTCACCCTGACGCGTTTGCGCTCGGATGGAAACTTCAAGTTTCCCGTGGAAATGATTGACTATTGGTTTGGTGTTGGCGCTACGTGGACGTCTGCCGAGACACCTCTGCATGCGCGTCTACGCATTGCACACATTTCGTCGCACCTTGTAGACGGCTATGCGTCTGCATCGGGCGTATTCGATCGCCGCCTACCCTTCGTGTACTCCCGCGAATTCGTAGAGGTACTGGCTGGATATCAATGGGGTGCCATTCGCCCCTATGCCGCCGTTACGGCGGTTTGGGCCTCGCAGCCAGCGCAGTTCGACAGGGTGATTCCACAGCTTGGAATCGACGCTGCCTGGAGCCTAGGCCCCCTTCTCGAGGGAATAGGAGGATATGACATGCGTTTGATCGGCATCAATGGTGTGTACAGGCCTTCCCATGCAGCTCAGGTAGGCATTCGCTATCGCAGTACGGCCAATGCCGCGGCCACGACACTGTCGTTGTTCCGTTTTGACGGCAGAAGCGTCCATGCTATGGTGGCCGACACGTACGACCATTATTGGGGTATCGGCCTGCAAGTTCATTTGTAAGGGGCCACGGGAACAGGCACGAAGCGCGCCGCGCCAATCTGCAAGAGATAAAAGCCAGGCGATACAGGCGGAAGTACGAGCGATGGACCTGGGTCCAGCCATTCATGGACGTTGTTCCCCAACGCATCGTAAAGGATGTGGCGCCCGATGCCTCCGGTTGGTAACCAGACGATGCCGCCAGACTGTGCTGGCAGGGGATAAGGCAAACGAAGCTCTTCGGCTTCGGCAACGGTAGTAACGGCAGTAGTGTTCGTAAACAGGAGCCGGCGCTCCACGATTGGCTGGCCGGTGCGACGGCCATTCACAAACAAGACAATGGAATCCACGGAAAAGTCAATGATCGGTAGGGCCCTCGTGGGCAGATACCATTGGAATCGTGTCGTGATGGTCTGTTGCGTAATGTTTTGCTGTTGTCGCGTATACTGATCGCTACGGCTGATGCGCTGACGTATTCGCATGCAATCAGTAAGGGGCCCGACGTTGACGATGGACTCCGGCATCACCACCGTGCCGTATCCGTCATAGGTGGTAGTTGCCGTAGCGGAGGTTCTGCCGGATACTCCTTCGGCGGGTTTTACGAACAGACCGAAGAACTGATCGTTGAATAACTGTCGCGATGTGAACTCCACTGGTCGTGGGTCGAATGAGTTGTTAGGATCGGAAAGATTCGTCGTGCTTGACGGCGTCACGATTCCGATCATGCGAATACGCACGGGTGAAGCGCCAAAAACATACGTCGTCGTGTCATCGACGATCGCATAGGCAGCCTGGGGAAATAGCTGCCGAATGGCAGCGGGGAGATCATCGGGCCGAATCACGGCGATGGAACGCGGTGGATCAATCGTAGGTTGGTTCGCGAAATCCCAGATGACATTGTTCCCTGAGGGCCCTGGGGAAAAACGCTCCGGTATTCCTCGTACATAGCTCTCGGACGTACCTGGTTGGGGAGTCATCGTAGCCGAGAATCGCGGTTGGGCCCCAACAACGATGGATGCAAGAAGGAGAAGGCAGAAGAAGGAATAAGAATGTTTCGTCATGGCAGATGGTCGCATATCCTCGTATGTCGATGCAATGTCGGAGAAAATCGCCGAATGGTAACCACTACAAAACCACTACAGGCAAAGGACGTGATTGTTGCCAATCCTCGCGATACCGTGGTGGCCTAGCCAAGGGAGCTCAAGTAGGACACAAGATTGGCACCATGATCGATGGCAAGTTTACTACGTAAGCGGCTGCGATACACTTCTACGGATTTCAGGCTAATGGCCATCACGTCGGCAATATCTTTAGAAGATAAGCCAAGTTTGAGGAGGGAAGCCAAGCGGCGCTCAGCAGAGGAAAGGCTCGGGCAACGCTCCGAGAGTGCTGTAAGGAAGGACTCCTGAACAATAGCCAGCTGCTCCTCGAAGTGTTTCCGATCTTCTCCGTGACGCTGATGTTTCTCAATCGTCAGGAGCGCTGATCGAAGTTCGGCCTTGGAGGTTGATGGGCTTTTAAGTGCAAGGCGTATTGCCTCGGCAATGTTGCTTAGTAGGTCATTCTGCTGGGCGATGGCAAGGGCCGAAGCACTGAGTTCCTTTGCCCGCATCTCCAGGTCCGTGGTCAAACGGAGCGCCTCGGCATCCATACGTTCCCGCTCGCGGCTTGCCCGTTCGATGTCCAAGCGCATCTGGAGTGCCTGGGCATGGTCGGCATGAAGCCGTGCATCTTCGGTCTGCCGGAACTGGAAGGCTTGCTTCGAATGGTAAAGTGCATCCTTGTATTTATCCTGACGGCTGAGTGCGTCGGACAAGCATTCGTGTACAATGGCTTTGGAGAGGGCACTTTCTGTTGCATTTGCCAGAACGAGGGCTTTCCGGAGGGTAACAAGCGCGGAGGTAGGTTTGGCATCTCGCAAATCCACGTCAGCAAGAGCCACCAGAACGTCAACCTGCTTGGGGATGTTCTGAGATGTGGCAACAATGCGGCGAGCCTCCTTCAACGTGGCACGAGCCTGCGCTATCTTACCTGACTGACCATACACGTCTGCAAGGATGCAGGCAGCATCGGCCTGATAGTCGGCCTCCGAAAGTGCTGCAAATATCGTGGCGGCAGCCGTAGCACATTCTTCCGCACGGTCCAGCTGCTGGCGCCCAACATGAAGTTTCGCCATAAACAAGAGGGTGCGCCCTCGGCCTTGTTCGTCGCCAACGTCGGCCATCAAACTCAGACACTCCACATAGCACGTGAGGGCCGTGTCGGTGTCGCCTTTGCGATTGTACGCACGTCCAAGATTACTCAGGGCAAGGGCCATGCCGTACTTATCGCCAGTGGATCGATGGACGTCCAGCGATTTGCGTGCCCAGTCGACGCCATTATCGACGTCACCCACGTTGATATAAACGTCGGCGATGTTCCCCGTCAGATATGCGATAAAGGGCGCATCATCCTGACGCTCCACCAAGGCCAATGCATCGGAATATGAAGCCAGCGCTTCGGCAGGGCGGTTTAAGGACAGCAGCACGGAGCCAATGTTCGTGTAGATGTTCTTGAGAAGGTTGGCGTCCACGTCCGGCACGGCCAGAGCCAGGGCACGATGATATGCTTCCAGGGCTTCCGTGGCGCGCCCCAGACGCCGGAGCGTTTGTCCTATATTCTGCTGTGCCTTCATGGCTGCCACGCGGTCCTTGCGTCGCACCGAAAGCCTGTGCCCTTTTTCGAAAACACCTAGGGCGTCCTCGTAACGATGTGCCGCATACAGACAAATTCCAATCATGCGTAAACAATGTAATTCACGTTCGGACAATCGACAACGGCGTGCCTCCGCATACGCACGCTCCGCAAACGAACGTGCCATACTGGGATTGCTGTATTGTATGGCTCTGCATTCGTTCAACAACTGCTCGATGCGTTTGTCGGGCGATCGTTGAAGGGAAATACGTTCCTCGGCAATTGCAAGCTCGAGGTTGGTAGAGGGTGTAGGCATGGCATTCAAGTATAGCACTATGAGCCAGAATAGATGGTATTGTGTATTGACGGAGAGAAGAAATCCTCATGGTTAAGCCAAGTTTCGGTAGTGCAGCGTCGTAACAAGCTCCATTTGTTAAGGTTTTGTAGTGGTGGGGAATCACGCAATGCAGGCTACGTTGCAGCTGTCAAC
>JALOMA010000137.1 GCA_025455735.1 Candidatus Kapaibacterium sp. | reverse complement strand
CGACTATGCCGGGTATCGCGTTGCCGTAACAGGCAAACCATCGTAGAATGCTGCATAATGAGCCATGGCCCCTTTCCATTGACAAGTGGTTGTATGCGATCGCCAAAACGGCGTCCATCAAGACCACATTCGTGATGAAGGAACGTATGGACACTGCAGACGCCATGCGTACGTGCTGCCGCAGGGCCCAGACCAACGTACGATCCAGGGTGTCGGTAGCGTGCGCTAGACGTTGTGCGCCAACAGGTAGGATTGGCACAAGAAAGGCGGAGCAGGGGTGCATTCACGGCCAATCGGCTCCCCAAAAACACGACAACGATGATCCCAAGGCGAGAACTGGTAGGTTTCATCAAACGATGGAGGGCTTATCAATGACTATGGAGGCCTTACTGGTAGCCCTACGGAACAGGACTCTTGTGCGCTCTTGAAGGGAATGACGTGAACGCAAGGGCCAAGCATTGTGTTAACTTTAATTTGGATTGAGTCCAGATAAGCAGTAGATTCGCACTCGACATTCATCATAGAAAGACGTCCAGCAATGAAGTTCGGCATACTGGCACTCTCGTTATCTGCAGTTGTGGTACTGTCATCATGTTCTGATGACGCCACGACGCCTACGAAGCAACCACTTCAAGTACCAGCGGTCTATGACAGCACATCGTGGCGAACGAATGCTGCTACCGAACTTGGTGTGCGCGCTGCGTTGACGACCCTAACAGCAACGATGCAGGCGGGACGGACGCAGGGTACGGTTGTTCAGTTGTCGGCAATGCAGGAACAGTTTTCTGGTATGTCGCCCGTAACTACGCCGCTATACCGCGACGTCGTCTCGTCATGGGCTGGTGAATTGGCAAAAGCCAGTGGCAATACCTATGACCCTCGGAAGCCTGTTGCCGAAAATGGTGAGGGTGGTGTTTTTGGTGGATACCTCTTTGACGAATATGGCGTTGAACCTGAACAAGTCATCGAAAAGGGCTTGTTCGCTGGGGCGATGTACAACCATGCATTGTCTCTCATGGACCGTGAACCATCGGTTGCAGCCGTGGATGGCCTTCTAGCGGTGTACGGAGCGCATCCTGCGTTCGCCAATACAGGTACGAGTGGAAAACCCAATCGTGATGTACACGTGGCCAACTACGCAGCCAGGCGCAGTGATACGGCCAACCGCCAAAGCTACTATGAGCGCATCAAGACCGCACTGCTTACGGCTCGAGCAGCTGCTTCGGCTGGAACGGAATATTCGGAAGAGTACCGCAACGCATTAGCCACGTTCCGTCGCCTCTGGGAAGAAGTAACCATGGCAACGGTGGTGAACTACCTGCACTCGGCGATTGCCACGATGCAGAATCCGTCTCCAACCGACGCACAACTAGGTGCGGCAATGCATGCAGTGGGTGAAGCCGTCGGCTTCTCATGGGGATTCAAGGGAATACGGTCGGATAGGAGAATCGTCACTGACACACAGATTGACGAATTGTTGGGTCTCATGAACGTACCTGCAACAGAGAATAAGAATATGGCAACACTCTTCCTCAATCCGCAGGCCGGCATCGTTGCACTGGACGCTGCGAGAACGAGGATCAAGAATATCTATGGCTTTACGGACTCGCAGATTGAGGATTTTCGCATCAACTATGTTTCGTCGCAAAAACGATGAGAATACTCGCAATTGCACTGATGCTATCCGTAATTGTGGCGGCCTGTTCGTCGGACGATTCGGGAGCACCCAACGATACCTTTGACCGTAGGGCCATGCTTACAGAGCTGGCCGACGCCTATATCGTTCCAGAGTATACCGAAGCATACAATCGAGCCGCAAACATGCGCGCTGCCCTGGAGGCGTTCGCAGCTGCCCCAAACAACAGCACGCTTTTGGCAGCTCGTTCAGCGTTGGCAGCCGCGATGAATCAGTGGCAGCGCGTAAACACTTTTGACTTTGGACCAGCTGAAAGCCTCTTTGGTGATTTGTCGACGGAAATAGCGACATTTCCGTCGAATCCTGATGCCATTGAGCGGAAGATTGCCAATGGGTCTTGGACGTTGACAGGATTCGATCGCGATACGCGAGGGTGGAACACCTTGGACTACCTTCTCTACGGTACTGATGATGATGGCGACAACGCCATTATACAGGCATTTATGATCGGAGAGGACGCAACGAAACGCGCGTCCTACATGAATGCCGTGGCAGAAAAGATCGTAACGGAAATAGGCCAAGTCTCGACAGCGTGGAATGGTACGTACCGCAATGACTTCGTGAGCAGAAATGGCACCGATGCTGGAAGCGCCACGAGTGACGTCGTCAACAATCTTGCGATGAGCTTCGAGCACATCAAGAATGACAAAGTTGGTATCCCAGCAGGACTTCGTGCTGGGCAAAGCCGCCCTGAACCGCATCGTGTTGAAGCGTATCATTCGGGACGCTCCATGGAGCTGGCACGACTGCATTTCGAGGCGATCCGTGAGATCTGGGAAGGGCGGCCAGCTGGTGGATCTGCCCCTGCATTTCGTTCATTGCGGTCCTATTTGGAAACTGTGCCTGGCGGCCAACGCCTTGTTGAAGAAACAAGGGCACAGTGTGCAGCCGTTCAACAAGCGTTTGATGCAATGGGAGATTCGTCACTTGCTTCATTGTGCCAAGCCAATGACCCACGTGTTGAAGCATTGCACACGGAGTTGCAGAAGCTGACACGGTTCTTCAAAAGTGAACTCTCATCACTCTTGGGAGTTGCCATCACATACAGTTCAGGAGATGGTGACTAGCCTGCGTGATTCGACGATTCCTTGACCATAGTACCGCAGAGTGTTCCATAGCACCCTTAGCTTCGCTTCGGGTGCTATTTGGTTTGGCGATGACCATATCCTCTGTCCGTTTTTTGCTTCTCGGATGGATCAACGAACAATATGTTGCGCCGAAGATTCACTTTCCATACTATGGACTTTCGTGGGTACAGCCGCTTCCAGAGTACGGGTTGTATGCAGTGTATGGGGCATTGCTGCTTTCATCACTCGGTGTGATGGTTGGTGCGTGGTATAGAATTTCCTCCGTTATACTTTTTGGGGCTTTCACCTACATCGAGCTCTTGGACAAAACGTATTACCTGAACCACTACTATTTTGTCAGTATTGTTGCCTTTCTGTTTTGCCTAGTACCAGCTAACCGGGCCTGGAGTGTAGATGCCCGCATGAAGCCATCTATTGCAGTTGCATCGGTACCACGTTGGACGATTGCCGTATTCATGATTCAGATCTCCATGGTGTACGTCTTTGCAGGAATAGCGAAGATTACGCCGCATTGGTTGCTGGATGCCATGCCACTACGTATTTGGTTGCCTGCGAATGATACGCTACCAGTGATTGGCCCAATATTTTCCATTTCCTGGATGCCGTGGGTGTTCTCGTGGGCTGGAATGATATACGATTGCACGGTCCCGTTCTTCCTCATGTGGCATCGAACGCGCCTTATTGCCTATGCTGCGGTGATTGGATTTCATGTCGTTACGGGAATGATGTTCCAAATTGGAGTCTTCCCGTTGGTTATGATCCTGATGACGCTCGTCTTCTTTCCAGCGCAATATCATGAATACGCACTGCGGCGACTTACGGGCATGACGCTTCCCGAGAGCGGATCATGGAATCCCACTTGGGGCACGCCTCGCCTGATGGTTGTGGCTTTGCACCTGTTTCTTCAGGTGGTACTCCCATTCCGGTTCCTTCTGTATCCTGGAGATCTCTATTGGACGGAACAAGGCTATCGATTCTCCTGGCGCGTAATGTTGATGGAAAAGGCTGGCTATGCTACGTTCACGGTTCATGATCCGGAAAGTGGGCGCAAGGGTGTTGTCAACAATAGGGACTGGCTCAACGCCCACCAGGAAAAACAGATGGCATTTCAGCCCGATATGATCCTCCAGTTTGCTCATGTGTTACGCGATGCCTATTCGAAGCCAGGCTATCCACCGCCTAAAGTAACTGCAGAAGTATGGGTTACGATGAATGGAGAGAGATCACGGCTTCTGGTTGATCCTAATCGCGACTTAGGAAAAGAGACGGACGGATTTCACCACTTTGATTGGATTCTTCCACGGTGAATATCCCTATCCTCATTGTCATGATTGTCATGGCGGCAATGCAGATGCATGCCCAGTCGAGCTGCGTGACGTTCAAGGTTGTCGATGCGCTAACGGGCGAACCAATTGTTGGCGCACGAATTGCAGTTATGGATACATCCACACGACGGCTGGGTTCCGACAGAGAAGGAAAGGTGAGCATTTGCAGAGCATCACCGTCCGCGAGGCTGATGGTGACGATGGTGGGATACGATACCCTTTCTATGCCTTTCCCAAGAGATGGAGTGGAGCGTGAAGATGCGCTGCAGATTGCTCTTCAACCACGGAGGCTCAGCGCAGAACCCATCAACGTTGTGGCGCGCCGGGATGATGACGGCGTGCAACGTTTGGAAGACATTACAGCGGGAGCAATCTACGCTGCAAAAAAAACCGAACGAATAGAACTTGGATCACTGGCGGCAAATACAGCGGCTAATAACCCCAGACAGGTATTTGCTGGTATTCCTGGACTCAACATCTGGGAAAGCGATGGTGCTGGTCTGCAGTTGGGGATTGGTGGTCGTGGACTGTCGCCCAATAGAACTTCGAATTTTACAACTCGACAGAACGGATACGACATTTCGGCCGATCCTCTCGGATATCCTGAGAGCTACTACACACCACCAATGGAAATGCTGGACAGAATTGAGTTGGTACGTGGTGCTGGTTCACTTCGATATGGAACACAGTTTGGGGGCATGGTGAACTTTGTCATGCGCGAGGGTGGTCGCCAGCCCTTGTCAATGCGAATTCGTGCCTCGGGTGGTTCGTTTGGCTTTCTTGGGCTGTTTGCTGAAGTCGGGGGAACGATCGGTGACCTTCGGTATATCATGATGTATAAAGGGAATCGTGCAGATGGATGGCGACCAAACAGTACATTCGATGTTCATACCGCTTATGCAGCACTCCAATACGACATATCCAACAACCTGAGGCTTAAAGCCGATGTTACGACCATGTCCTATCTTGCACAGCAACCGGGAGGGTTGACGGACCGGCAATTCGATACCGATCCGTCGCGAAGCTTTCGAGCCCGTAATTGGTTTGGAGTTGACTGGAACATCTTCTCGCTTAGGGCCGATGCAATCCTTGATGATGTTACTACACTTCAGGCAGCTGCCTTTGCCACGATTGCGTCAAGGAAGGCGCTTGGCAACCTGGAGAGAATTACCGTGGCGGATCTTGGTGGAGAGCGCACGCTGATCAGTGGAGACTTTACGAACGTTGGTTTGGAGGCAACGGTACAGCGTATGATCCAACTCTTCGATACCAATTCCACTATCCTGGGCGGTGTGCGATTGTTTCGCGGTTCGACTGTGCAGCAACAAGGGAATGCCTCTGCCGGATCGGATGCGAACTTTACATACTTGCGGCCTGGAGCGCTGGAAGGCTCGGACTTTCGTTTTCCCAATGACAACATAGCCCTATTCAGCGAAGCTGTACTCCGCATTGGAGCAGGTTGGTCCCTTGTGCCTGGCCTGCGATTTGAGCACATCACAACCCGTAGCGAAGGAACGTTCAGACAGCGCGTGACCGACTTTGCAGGGAACGTCATTGTAGACACGTCTCTTGCCGACAATCGAATCCGCTCGCGATCATTCATCATTGCTGGCCTGGGAATCACTCGGCGACTATCCGAATCCTCCGAAGTGTATGCCAACATTTCACAGAACTATCGATCGATCACCTTTAGCGACCTTCGCATCGACAATCCAAATCTTCGCGTTGATTCCAGCATTACCGACGAGCGGGGCTTCAATGCCGATCTAGGTATACGCGGTTCCGTCCTAGATGGTCAGCTGACAATAGATGCAAGCCTTTTCTACCTTCGGTACGCGGATCGAATTGGACAGGTCCTGCGAGCCGACGTTCCGCCTTTGTTTCTTCCCTACCGGTTCCGGGCAAATATCGCCGATGCATTTACGACTGGTGTTGAGGCGGTTGTTACTGCCAATGTCACACGTATGATGTCCATGAACGAGCAAGCACCTACCATCACGGTCATGCTCAACGGATCGCTTCTCTATGGACGCTACGTCAATACTGATGACGCAAGCGTTCGCAACCGTGATGTGGAGCTTGTGCCACCGTATACTGTTCGTGGGGGTGTTACAGTGGATTGGTATGGGTTCCGGTGTGGGCTGTTGGTATCCGCCGTTGGCCGACACTTTACCGATGCTACAAATGCCGAGTTCAGTGCAACGGCCGTCAACGGTATCATTCCGGACTATCTTGTAGCCGATCTGACGTTCCGCTATGCATTTGATAGCTTTATTTTTGAACTCTCCTGCAACAATGCGCTTGATGCACGCTACTTTACGCGTAGGGCAGATGCCTATCCTGGTCCGGGAATCATTCCCAGCGATCCACGCACCTTGACGGGGACGGTGGAAGTGAGACTATAAAAGCGTGTGATGGAGTTTTTGCTGTGACGAACGTCACTGTGCATGTACACGCAATCTGCGAGATTAGGGGATAAACAAAATTGACTCACCGGACCTGCCATGCTCTCGCACCTGAAAACTGTTGCAGCTGGTTCGGGGTATTGTAATTTAAGTCTTGAAACGAGCTTTTGCCGTCTTCTGCGTCAAGCGTGATGGAGAAAAATAGTATCTCGATTCATTTATTACCTCGCTTGCTTTAGAAGTTTTTATTATGCTATGCTGTATTGTCTGTCCGCAACTAACAGTGCGTTCAGACAGGAGGACAACGTTGGCTACATAGTTCGCGAAATTGTTGCCGACAATGTCGCGAACAGTGTCTTCCTGAATTTACCAATGGTTTTCAATGGAAGCGTTCACACAAGAAAACATTGTCGCGGACATTTTGCGACGTCGGCAGCAATGTTGCTGACAACGTCTTCAAAAATCAACATTTTAATTCTTGAAGACGTGATTGCCGACATCGCATCAATGTCCTTCAGAATTAACGCGTTGATTTCAATGAACCTGTTCAGACGGCAAGACATTGTTGCCGACAATGTTCGCACCATCGCCGTATATTGTTAGTCGACCAATGGGAAAGCTCGCTGG
>JALOMA010000136.1 GCA_025455735.1 Candidatus Kapaibacterium sp. | reverse complement strand
TGCAGAACCAAAAGCGAAAGGAACGTCCTTTCTCCATGCGACTAGCGCTTCAAACCTATCGGTCTTTCCAGACTTTACCACAGTATTGACCGAGCCCCCAAGTGCATTGCCATACTCAGCACTCATACCGCCAGTTTGTACGGCTACCTGCGCTGTAGCATACGTTGATGGGAGTGCAGCAGAAACTGTAGCCCCTGAGTTACCTAGGCCACCAGTAAACTGATCCGTTACGGTCAACCCGTCTACCATCACCTGCGACTCAGTCGGCCGACTACCACGAATCAGAAGACCATTTCCTGAAATCTGGACACCAGCCTGGCGTCCCACCAAGGCCATCGTGTTGTTGAGCGCAACACCAGTGAGTGTAGATTCGTCAATGGTCGTACTAGAGCCAATCTTGGCAGAGGTCACCATTTCTCGCTGAGCGGTAACCTCGATGATCGGCCCATCCTTGACCTTATCCGTCATGGTAACGGATATGTCGGACGTCTGGTCGGCAACAATTGTGACCTTGATGATCGTTGTGTCCTTGCCAGTATAGGTAACCCGTACTCGCTGCGGGCCCACCGGTAGGTTGCCGATGAGAGCCACTCCATCCGCTTTGGTAATGCCACCACGAGAAGTGCCAAGGATTCTGACTGTGGCCCCAGGTAGTGGCTTCTTCGAAGCGTCTACAACCTTTGCCCGTAACGACCCTACAATGTCGGCCAATGCTTCTGACGAAGCTCCAATCAAGAGTAAGGCGACTATGATGTACCAACGAGACATTGACATGACTCCCAGTTAAACGTTGTTTTCTTGTTCAGTTCGTTAGCGGACTACGCTCAATGGACGCGTAACTCTTGCTCCAGCCTGCTCTACCATCACGTAGTACGTACCCGCTGCCACCGATGCCACGGGAAGGCTTGTTGTCATTGATGCATTAGCCATGGCCTGATATGTCGTCGTGGCAAGGATCTCTCCCATGCTCGATACAAGGGACACACGGATCGTGCCATGGGTTACGGCATCAACAGTAACCGTCGCAACGTCGGCTGCAGGATTAGGTGCCACGCGAACTCCAGCCTCTATTCGCGATGCAAGCTCGGAATCCACCGAGTTGACAACATTGAGTTCTGACGTCGGCATGGTATATAGATAGCCAGACGTTACCACGGGACAGTCCCCAAGTGCAATGCCATCCTCAGCACTCATACCGCCGATTTGTACGTCCACTTGCGCCGTAGCATTCGTAGATGGCAGTGCAGCAGGAACTGTAGCCCCAGTGTTACCAAGTCCACCCGTGAATGGCTCCGTTACGGTCAATCCGTCCACGATCACCTGCGACTCAATCCTCCGGCACGTGCGAATCTGAATGCCATTGCAAATCAGAACACCGGTCTGGCGTCCTACCAAGGCCTTCACATCGCGAAGCGCTACACTAGTGTGTGCAGATTCGTCTACGACGGTACCAGAGCCAATCCTGGCCGCCATCACCATTTCTCGAGTAGCGGTAACCTCGAAGATTGACCCATTATTGATCTTATCCATCATGGTAACCGAGATGTCTGCTGTCTGGTCGGCTACAACTGTGACCTTCATGATCGCAGTGTCCTTGCCAATGAAGGTAACCCGTACTCGTTGCGGGCCCACCGGTAGGTTGCTGATCAGAGCCACACCGTCCTCTTTGGTAACGCCACCACGGGAAGTGCCAAGGATTCTGACTATGGCCCCAGGCAGTGGTTTCTCCGATGCGTCCACAACCCTTGCCCGTAACGACCCTACAATGTCAGCCAAAGCTTCTGACGAAGCTCCGATCAAGAGTAAGGCGACTATGATGTACCAACGATACACTGACATGGCTCCCGGTTAAACGTTGTATTCTAGTTCTGTTCGTTAGCGGACTATGCTCAGTGGACGGGTAACTCTTGTTCCAGCCTGTTCTACCATCACGTAGTACGCACCCGTTGCCACTGATGCCACAGGAAGGCTTGCTGTAATCGACGCATCAGCCGTGGCCTGATGTGTCGTCGTGGCAAGGATCTCTCCCAGGCTTGACACAAGGGACACACGGATTGTTCCATGGGTTACAGCATCGACAGTAACCGTCGCAACATCGGATACTGGATTGGGGGCTACGCGAACACCAGACTCTGCTCGCGATGCAAGCTCGGAATCCACCGAGTTGACAGGGTTGAGTTCCGATGTTCGCATGGCGTACAGATAGATCGATGTGGTTTCCACAGGCTGCTCAAGGTTTGTTACCTGATCACCCGGGCTTGGTTTGGCAGCATAGCCGATCAACATTACACCGTCTGGGACCGTGTCGCACAGCGTTGCCCACTGGCAATTCATTCCCGTTGGTGTAATATCCTTCGGCTCGGCCCAGCTGTTGCTATTTGCTGGACGATACGTGGCGTAAACATGCATGTTGAGGGCGTCTACTTCAGTCAGTGTATCTGGCTCATTCGGATTGCTAGCCAAACGTCCTGTTGTGTCTGCCAACATTCGTTTGATATCACCGTTCTTCGGAGAGGTGTATACCATGTAAAGATTGTTGTCTTTGTCACAGCCCAACTGAGGTTGGTTAGCGAAACCCCAACCAAACCTTCGATTGAGGTACAGCCCGCGCCCGTCCCAACCAGTGCCGGCCGCAAGTGCTGCCCTTGTTATGACGCTGTCACCAAAGCGGCCATACGCAATGCCTAGTTGACCGTTAAGCCCAAGATCTGCTGGAGCTAGCTCATTGATGAAGTTTGTCCGGGTTCCTCCATTCGGCCGGTTTCCTGTCAAGAACCCTAAGGCCTCAGTGAAGACAAAATGAATGGTGCCCGCATTATCGACCAAGACATCCATGCTTGAGTTTGGAGTGACAACTGTGTCTGACTGAAAACTCCAGCCCTGAGCATCCTGGGTAGAGTCCACAACAAAAGGAGGATCGTAGACAACCCGAGCTTCTGGCCACGTTTCACCACCATTACGAGAAACGCGGATGATAAGTCGCAACGCTGCGTCTCTGTAGATGATGGCTACCGTCTGCCCATTCGCACTTATGGCGTAAGAGTCACCACCACTACCATTCGGCAACCCGCCGCCCTGTATCGTTGGCCCTGTCAAAAGAACTTCGGGTTCAAAGCTACTGCTGCCGCGTGCCATTCGCCTGTAGGCAACCTGATTTGTGGCCTGGGCAGGATCGGCCGAACTGGCCTTGTTGTAGATTAAGTGCGTGTTGTCGTTGGCGTCAACTGCCGCCCTTGCCCAGAACGCATTGTCGGCCTCGGTTGCCACCGTATAGTTTTCAAAGAGTGGATCCGTAGGCGCCGTGTTCTTGTAGTACGTAACAGGTGTATGCGACGGCGTACCAATGGTGTTATCCGAATATCGAACGAGTGAAGGCCAACCGGCGCGTAACAACTCGATTTTGAACCATTCGTCACTGAGGAGTAATGGATTGGCAACGTCGTTGCCATCGATTATGGTGCAATAGCTTCCGCGACTGTTGTTAAAACCAGGCGTACGTGTAGCTGCATCACGGGTAGAATCCGTCGCTGCCATCCATAGCATCTGGATGTATCGTTCGTTTGGCGACACTTCACCAAACACGATGCGGTTGGGCATCGAACCATTGGTTTGGAAGTCATAATACGTCGTACCAACCAAAACACCTTTCAAACCATCCATTCCTGAAGGTTTCAGCACAGCAGGAATGTCCGATGGTACAACCATCGACGGTGTCGATGGGCCAACGGGCTCAAAGGCGATAGTGTGGTTCGAAGGATTGATGACAGTCATGACATTTGTTGCCGTATGCACCGATGCCTGGCGTGCACGAATCGTCTCGTTAATACCCGCATATGCCGTTGCTACACTTGCAGCAAAGACACACACAGCCATGCCGTTACGGCAGAGCGTAGTAAAGAGTCCCATAATGATCCCTGTCTAAGATGTTGTTTGCTCATGTCCCGTGAGCGAAGAGTACCAAGATAACAAAGTGTTAAGCTTTTGTCACACTCCTATAAGCGAACATTTACGCCGTAGAGCAGACTGAAGAGTGTTCCAGCGGTGGTTCCACTGCCGCCAATCGCAGTTCCTGATCGATACGGGAGAAGTCTGGCTTCACCACCAAGCGATACGGACACGGCAGGAAGAACGTTGACTTCTGCATGAAGTCTTCCATAACCAATCATTCCGTCTTGGGACGCGCCAGCACCAACTCTGGCTGAAACCGTCGCCACACTCGCGGAAACAACTGTACGCTGAACAAACGCGGCTCCCCACATGGATCTGGTCTGCGCCAATGATGTAAACCGTACATTGTCGAATGCACCTCCCCCATGAACGGGATCGGCAATTTTGTCCTCATTTGGCACGGGAGGGTCCAACCGCTGCACTCTGTCGCGCTCAAGCATCATCGTTAGTGCAAGAACGGATCCCCCATTGGCAATGGTGGCCGCCAATCCGGCATTCGAGGCGAGACCGTTGTGCTCAATAACCCTGCTGTACGCGGTAGCGCCTACCTCTATACCAACCTGCGTCTTACGGTCAAATCCATATCCAAGACTCTGCGCAATTTGCGTGACAGCCTCTTCGGTACGTTGTGAACCACCGATACCCATACCGACCGTCGACGTGAGAATCACATCAACAGATGCAACGATACGTCGTTCACCCATCTCAATACCTGGGGGATTGGTGCTTGGCAACGAACCAACGGGCCTTTGGAGTGGCTGATCCATCAAAACAGCTAGAGTTGGTACATGCGTATCGGACGCGGGAGCCATTGCCGATGCCGGTATACCTTCCATAGACATAGGTGCCCCATCAGCGATCTGCGCACCATCAACTGTGGATGCCACTGGAACATCGTTCGGAAGACGCTCCTGATCGCTTGTGGCAAGGGGCCTTGGCCCCACGGAGGCTAGTCGATGGGCCATATCAGTCCTGGCATCCGGTATCGACGCAACACGTTCAGGCATACCTTGTCGTAGGCTCGAAACGGTGTGCGAAATGGGCACGATTACCGTTACCAAGGCCGCAAGGAGTGCCGTGGCGGTTTTCATCGGGCGCCAAGGCCCCTTTCGTGTCGAAGGAGTAAATTCATGAGGCATCGAAGCGAGTGGCGATGCCATCATTCGGTCATGAACCATGAGTCGCACGGCGTCCAGTTCGTCCGACGGAACATCGGCATCATCTTCGCAACGCATCGCAATGTGAAGAAGAACGGCACTATCAAAGGCCTCCCGCGCGGATGGATCCGCAGCCAGCATGGATCGCAGTTGATCGTCCTCGTTAGGCGTAAGTTCGCCATCAAGATATCTCGAAATCAGAACGTCCAACATCATCGATCTGCTCCTACGACAGTGACGAGGAGCTTCCGCATCATCAGGCGAGCACGATGGACACGAACCTTGGCTAACGATAGATCAATTCCAACGATATCTGCGATTTCCTGATATGTATAGCCGTCGTACTCACGGAGAACAAGTGCCTCACGCAAGGCAATAGGCAGGCACTGAAGAGCGCGCTCGATACGTTCGCGAAGAAAGACATCACCGATCGCACCTTCAGCTGGTGCGCCATGATAGGTCTCGTCAAAGACATCATGGTTGGATCGTTGAGCGCGAATCTGATTTAAGCACACCCGCCGAGCAATGCTGAAAAGCCAGGAACGAACGTTGTCGCCTCGCAGATCAGCTCGGTGCTCGTACATGCGTATAAATGTCTCTTGAAACGCGTCCTTTGCCAACATGTCATCACCCATCATACGTCTGCAGAACCGGAAGACGCGAGCATGGAATGTCGCATACAGGGTATCAAATGCTGCAACGTCTCCGGAGCGGAACGCCGCAGCGATCGCAGTCATCTGATCTGCGTCCAGCTGCTTGTCTGGTGCCCTATCGAGCGGTTCCATACGGTCGCTCCAGAGTTGTGGATGGAATGCTGTACTGCGGGGGAGACAGAACCCACGGACGATTGGTTACAGCGATGATGGATTTTTATCGGGCCCCACTCGTTACCCAAACAACAAGTGACGCTGCCCCCGTGCCGCACATCACAACGATCCAGGCAACGACTCCTACGACCATGCCGAATCGGCTATGCAAGCCAGAACATGATGCCAACCCAATACAGACCGACACGTACTCCCAAACAACAAAGGCATTCGCCTTGCTGAGCCACATGGAGACTATGCCATGCGCCGTTGGGTCGACAAATGCACTGGGCCCCAAAGCCGCATTTACATTGTGCAGTCCTATCGAAATGGCGGTATTCACGATTGTGCCGAGGTTTGCAATTGACGCGCAGCCAGAGACTGCGATGACTGCCGCTGAATATGTCACGGAGGCGTTTGTCAGGAACCGCATGAGAACCATCAAAAGCCCCGACAATGCAATGATGCTAACAACTGATTGAATGATTGCAATCCCCAAGGCTGCGGTGAACTTATGCGCTTGCGGAGATTGTGGAACGCCTTGGGACCACTGCTGAAGTTGCGGTTGCAGTTCAGGAATGGCGTTCTTAACGTATGCTGCAGCAAGCAACACAATGACTGTTACCAACGTTGCAACGGCAAAGGTTGGCAGCGCTCGTTGGTCAGGATCAGAACACAATCGCTCCGGCGCCACAATGGCGAACCGGAGCGATCGCAATGCTTTGCGAAGTTGAAACTCCATCGTGATTAGCGTGCTGGTGTGAACACCGTTGCATCGACGTCATTCAGTGATACGCGACCTTTGATGGTATACGAATACACTGGACTATCCACACGGATCGTTGATGGCATCTGCACGCCGCCAACGACCGTGAAGTCAGCATAGCGTTCAATGATGGTGATTTTCTCTCCATTAACATCCTCTTGCCGTTCCCATCTAACAAGCAAACCTGTGGTGGCATCGAATGAGTACACTTCGTTGCGACCAGTTGGGGCCGTCGCAGAAATGTCAATGGTGCCGTTCCGTTTGCCGAGGACTGACGTTGTGTATCCAGCAGAGGACCAGCCGAGAGGCAAGAAGAGACGCGCGTCGAGCAGCAGTTGCTGGGTTTCATCGGCAGAGGCTTCGGTTGCCTGACCATCATTGAGGGACGTCCATGACGTCATGCCGTTCACCCACTGCCGTTGTTTCATGATGGGCAAGGATATCTCGGTGAAATCCTTGTTGGGAGACATTTGCTTGCGCACAAATGAACCCTTTAAATT
>JALOMA010000135.1 GCA_025455735.1 Candidatus Kapaibacterium sp. | reverse complement strand
CATCCCATGTGCCCACGTCGGACCAACCGAATGTTCCTTCAACGACGATAACATTTTGGGCGTGTTCGAGCACGGCCTTATCGAATGATACGCTGCGGAGCTGGCGATAAACCATGTCCGTTAGCTCGATGAACGACTCTTCGCCAACGTGTCGGTCCAGCATTGTGAACAGTGGAGCATGATCAGGCATGTGCGTGTCCACACTGGCCTTCAGCTGGCCAAGCCGAGCCACGAAGATGCCGGAATTCCAAACGAAGTCACCAGCATCGATGAACCGTTGTGCAGTAGCGACGTCGGGTTTTTCTGCAAAGGTCGTGACGCTTTTGACGTAGCCGCGAAGAAGGGGGTTGTCCGTATCAACATCGTCCCCAACCTGGATATAGCCGAATCCTGGCTCTGGACGGGTTGGCGATACGCCAATCGTGACGATACCATCGTGGGTTTCGGCGGCAGTGCAAGCGCGGTCCAGTACTACTTGGAATTCGCGTACGTTGTAGATGACGTGGTCGGACGGTAAGGCAATACAAACGGTCTCATCCCCGAAACGATGCCGCAGCATAGCTGTGGAGAGGGCCAGGCATGGAGCGGTATTCCTGCCAAAGGGCTCGCACAGAATGTTGTCAGCAGGAATCATGGGGAGCTGATCCTGCACCATGGGCGCAAGTTCGAGGGTCGTCACAATGAAGATGCGTTCCAGGGGCAATGCTGGAAGCAAACGCATGACGGTATTCTGGATGAGCGTGCCATCGCCTGCCACGTGGACAAACTGTTTTGGACGTCGTTCCGTGCTTCGTGGCCATAGCCGAAGGCCAAGGCCACCTGCCATAATTACAGCAATAGGTTCCATAGAACACGTAAACTACGAACCATAGGGCGTCGTCTCCGTATCTTTGCAACCAATTCTTCCACTCTGGAGTTATCCATGGTTCGCTTCCTGCTAGCCACTCTCGCTGTCGTCCTGTTCGCTCGTCCTGTTTTTGCCCAGGATGACCGGCTTGACCAGCTGGATTTTGAAGAGGGTACGCTTACCGACGAAAAGATTCCTTACTTCGCCGTTGGTGCTGGCGGCACGATATCACTTGCCACGTTGCCAATGGAAGACGTGAATGCCCATGCCCGGCAGTACGTTCCGGAAGACCTCAGTGGATCCATGATTTTGGCGGGCTTCGACGTCTTCGCCCCTATCGGCTTGATTCCGAACACGCGCGTCGGCTTTTCCTGGATTACGGGGTCATCCTTCAAGGAAACCACGATCACGGAACCAACGGTCAACGCCACTGCCACACGGCGGTACACCTACGATATCGGGCAACGGTCACTCTATCTGGACTATGCCTTTGTGCCGTTCAAGTCTTTCTACGTGCTCCCTGGTATTGGTGTAACCTGGAGCACACAAACGCTTGAAGTACGCCAAGGTATCGCAAGCCGTGATTGGTCTGATATTCGTCCCATCAGTGGTGTTTTCGCAACCGCCGACCCCATGCTGGAACTTCAACGTCAGGTTGTTTCCCTCCAACCACGTTTGAACATTGAATATGCAGTGACACCCTTCTTATGTTTGCGTGGGCAGGCGTCTTATAATCTCCAAGTGAGCGCTGGAGATTGGCTGGCACAGGGTACTACCACGGTCAATGGTGTGCCAGAAGGAATCAAGGTCCAGCATTTCTCCGCCCAGTTTGGTGTATTCATCGGACTATTCAATTGACGCAATGCCCTTCTCGGTAATGCTCAAGGGCCTGTAGCTCAATGGTTAGAGCAGCGGACTCATAATCCGTCGGTTCTCGGTTCAAGTCCGGGCAGGCCCACAATGGAGGGCGGGGGCATCCCCGCCCTTTCCCTTTTCTTCGTTTCTCGCAGTCAACCGTAGCGATACCACATCGATTGGGCCACGGCCCCCTTCACCATGGCTCATGAGAAAGGGGCCATGGCACACCATAGGGAGGAATGTATGGGACAGGATGCGCGCCAGATTGTATGTCCACACTGTGGCTCTGCCATCGATATCGAAGATGTGCTTGCCCACGATGTAGAAGAACGACTTCAGAAAGAGTACGCGTCCCGCCTAGAGGAAGAGCGCAACGCCTCGGCTACAGCGGCAGCGGCGGCGGAGCGAGCCCGTTTGTCCGCAGAATTGGAAGCTCTTGCTCGTGCCAACACCGAGGCGCAACAGCGGTTGGACGTGGCGAACAAACGTGAAGTGGAATTCCTGAAGCTTCAGATGGAATTCGACAATCACCAACGGCAAGTGGATGTTCTGGTGGAGCAACGCGTTCTCGAAGCCAAGAAGCAGACCGATGATGCCATGCGCAGACAGTTCGAAGAACAACTTCAGCTTCTTAACCGCAACCACGATGATCAGCGGGAGCGCATGCAGCGCGAATTCCAAAAGAAGTTCGATGATATGCAACGCCAGGCCGACGAGCTGCGAAGACGCGCCGAGCAAGGCTCGCAGCAGCTTCAAGGCGAAATTCAGGAGCTGATTCTCGAGGAGTACCTGCGGGATGCCTTCCCATTGGATACCATTGAAGCGATTGGGAAGGGCCAACGCGGCGGCGATTGCATCCATCATGTGCACTCACGTTCAGGTGGCGTACTTGGCTCAGTCTACTACGAGAGTAAACGAACGAAGGTGTTTGGATCCGACTGGATTGACAAGCTAAAAGCGGACATGCGACAACGAGGAATTACCATTGGTGTACTTGCCACGGAGGCCATGCCCAAGGGAATGGAACGCTTCGGCCTGGTGGACGGTGTATGGGTGTGCCCACTGTCCGACGTCAAACCGTTGGCACACGTCCTTCGTGAACAAGTGGTGCGACTGGGTGAAATGCTTGCCAGCCAACATCGTCGGGACGATAAGATGTCCATGCTCTACGACTACCTTACAAGCGACGTCTTCCGGCAACAGGTCGAATCCATCATGCAGGCTTTTGTCGCAATGAAGTCGGACTTGGATAGGGAGCGTCTTGCTATGGAGAAACTCTGGAAGCAGCGTGAAAAACAGATTGAGATCGTCTTAAAGTCCACGACAACCATGTTCGGTGAGATCAGCGGGATAGCAGGTGCGGCGATTGGCCCAGTATCCATTCTGGAACTACCGAATCCGAACGTCGTATAGGTCAAGAGTCATGGGAGGATCATTGCGATGAAACAACATACGTTGCGAACCATCAGCCGAGTAATGTCATGGGCAGTGCTAGCGACAGCGGCGGCGGCCTTCATGCCGGCAGAGAATCCACGGCCAGCCCTCCGGTATGTGGACAATCAGGCCTTTGGTTTCGGTGAACGTCTAGAGTACCGTGTCGGCTACAAGTTCATTACTGCTGGCACGGCAGCATTTAGCATTGCCAAAGAACCCATAACAGTCAATGGACGGCCATGCTTCGACATCCGATTTGATGTACAGTCCCTCAAGAGCCTGGACTTTCTGTACAAGGTTCGCGACCGTTATCGTACCCTTGTGGACATTGACGGCGTTTTTCCGTGGAAGTTCGAACAGTCCATCCGCGAGGGTGGATATAGCCGCGACTATTCTGCGAGCTTCGATCACGGCGCAAAAAAGGCATTCACTACGGACGGCGAGTTTTCAACGGAACAGTACGTCCATGATATCGTAAGTGCGTTCTACTTTGTTCGTACCCATGATTTGCGGAAGTTCAAGAAAGGCGACGAAATTGCACTGAAGAACTTCTACGACAAAGAAACTCATGAACTTAAGGTGAAGGTCCTGGGTAGGCAGCAGGTAGAAGTTGATGCGGGCATATTCAATTGCGTAGTCATTGAACCGATGGTCAAGCAAGGCGGACTTTTTAAGTCCGATGGACGGATTATGATATGGCTGTCCGATGACGATCGGAAGATACCTGTAAAGGTAAGTACAAAGATTCCCATTGGCAGTATTGATGCTGAACTGACATCGTTTCGGGGCCTGCGAGGGTCATTGGCTAGTAGAATTGGAGACAAACAATGATTGCTAAAAATATCGTGTCAACGTCTAGTGTTCTTGGTGGAATACTGTGTTTGGCATCAACGGGTGTGTTCGCAAAAGAAGACATTGCGCAACGTTTTCATACAACCTATCGGTCTCTTAAGAGCATCGAGTGTACGTTTACACGGGAGGGAACGATCAACGGTTCTCTCATTGCCATCAAGGGCAAGGGCTACGATATTCGTGTTGGAGATCGAAGAATTGTGAGCGATGGCGTGCTCATTTGGAACATCACTGAAGGAACAAAAACTGTCGTCATCAACAAGGTACAATCGAACAGTCAGGACCTAAGCATTGAACAGATGTTCTTTACCATGATGTCCATCTACGTTCCTTCCGTTGTCAAAGAGTCAGGTGCAGTTACAACACTTCGGCTTCTGCCACCATCACCTCAGGCGATCGTAGGCGGCGTCGAGCAGGCCGATGTCAGTATCGATCGATCGTTGAAGGTCAAGCGCATCGAGACACGAGATGGCGGCCAAACAAGCATCTGGACGGTGACATCGATGAAGCTGAACCGCGTTGGTGCAACATCCTTCAGCTACAAGCCCCTCTCGGGCTGGAATGTGGTGGACCTACGCTAGCTTCGCGCTAGACCTGGTTGGTAATAGGACCGTCTAATAATGTAAACGGGCCTGCTTCTTGCGAAGCAGGCCCGTTTTTGTTGCGAGGCAGTGTGACGTTAGCGGACAACTACCACTTGGTGCGTGGCAGTAAAGCCGGCCGATTGTACAGTGTAGCTATACACACCTGGCGTAAGACCAAGCGATGCTACGTCGAACTGTACTGGTGTAGTGCCTTCAGTCATCATACCATCAACAAGCGTTGCGACAGTATTACCAAGGATATCGGTAAGCATGATGCGAACGTTTTGTGCTGATGGAAGTGTAACGTTGAAGCGTACGGAGCCAGACGTTGGGTTAGGCATTGGCGCTGTAAGCGTGTAGCCATCCATGACGATATCGCCTGTAACACCAACGGTAACATCGACGAGTGCTGCAGAAGATTCTACCGAACCACAGCTATTCGAAACCACAACTGTGTATGTACCGGCATCAGCAGCACCAGCATTGGTTACCGTGTAGGTGGCTCCCGTTGCTCCGGCGATGTCTTCACCGTTCCTTTTCCATTGATAGCTGACGTCACCCGTACCTTCGGCTTCAACCGTAAGTGTGAATGGTTCAGCTTCGATGATACTGACGTTTTCAGGAGCATCAGTAATTGCTGGTTTGGCATTTACGAGGATGGCAGCCGTAATGGACGTGGCTGTACCACAACCGTTGGTTACCATCACTGAATATTGGCCAGCATCAGTAACAGAAGCATTTTGGATTGTATACGTTGCACCAGTTGCGGATGGAATCGGTGTGCCACCCTTCATCCATTGGAAGCCAACTGCGGAGCCCTCAGCTTGAGCGTTGAGCGTAACTGCATCGCCTTCGCAAACGGTGTCACTGACTGGTTGCGACGTAATCGCTGGAGCTGTGCCAATTTCAACGATGTTCTCTTCGGATTCAATGACTGTCTCCGTCTCCGTAAAGACAACCATTACACGGTATGAACCGTTATCGGCAGCGGTTGTTCTTGGGATATCGAGAACCCTTGAATTAGATCCAGTGATACGACCATTATCAACCAATGGTGCACCATCCTTCATCCATTGATACGATACTGCAAGGCCCTGCTCTGCGCCTGGTGTTACAGTAGCCTCAAGTTGGAGGGGCTGATTAACACAAGCAGCGGGAGTGTTGTTGATGGCAACGGCCAGTGGGGAGAACAGACGTGCCCGACGTGACGTTGCTTCGCCGCAGAAGCCTGTGACTGTTACGACATAGAAGTCTGTCGTGTCTGCAGGACGTACGTTGCGAATAGTCAATACTGATGACTGAGTACCAGTGATACGACCGTCGTCAACCAAGTTGGAATCAAGGTAGCGCGTTTGGGCTGCGCTCCAGTAGCGTTTCTTCCATTGATACGTTGGAACGAAATTGGCTGGGCCTCCAACAGCTTCGGCTTCTACACTGAGATTCACCGTGCCACCTTGAGCGACGGGTGTTGTTTCAGGTTGCTGCGAGATCGATGTTGGACGAACGACCATAACGGTTGCTTCGTTGGACATCTTGCGAACGGTGGTTAGACCATCGGTCGTTGTTACTTCGCAGGTGTAGACACCTGCCGCATCATAACCGATGGGGCCGAAGGCAAGGATGGCAGTGGTGCGGCCAGTCAGAGCGCGACCATCCTTATACCATTGATAGGTAGTCGTCGAGCCCACGGTAACCGTTGCAATCGCCACCAATTGCAGGTTTCCACCTTGGCAGACGTACTGCGACTCTGGCTGCTGAACAAAGTCGATGGTAGGAGCAATTTCGTGAGCGCCCATGTAGGGGCGGCGGCGTGCATTGCCATCAATATCCGTGCGGACTTGTGGGGTGATGGAAGCAGCACCAAACAGTGCGTTTTGAATCGTAAGGAGGCGAAGATTGTCGGCACCAACGAAGACAACTGGGGTAGATGCCGAGTTTTGCTCGCGGCTCAGCGCTGTGCGATAGCTGGCCAACGTTGGATATGCCGTGTTGTTAACCCGCGTGTTGAACTGAGCCGTCGAAATGACATTGTTGAAGTCAGCAGAAACAAGCGGTGTGTTGGCAGAGGTTAGTGCGACCGCACCAATATCGTTGATCCACTGCGCATATGCCGTTGTGCTTGTGGACATATTGCCCGTGCCAAGGTTATGCCAGATGTTGTTAACGGAGTTGACCGTAAAGGTCGGGAACGTTGCCTCATTGTTATCAATGTACAGGCCAGCTGACAACGCCGAAGCGGTTGCGGTTGAGTTGACCGTGTTATGATAAACATTGACCGTGCCGTTGCTGTTTGCCTGCAACAGCAAACCAATCGATTGCGACGTTCCGGCAACACCGATGAGGTTGTTCACGATAGTAGTTGTACCACTCGGAACCACGGCAAGGATACCATTTACGCCATCACGAGCATTGATGCCGTTGATCGTATTGTTTTGAACGTTTGCAGCCACGTTCAACAACGCAATACCCGTGCCGACACCCGTGTAACGATTGTCGATTGTTATCACGTTGTCAAGAACATTCACGCGGGACGCAGCACTTTGCAGCTGAATACCGTTCTGAACGTTCATGATGTTGTCTTGGATGGTAACGTTGTCCATCTGCGATGGCAACAGAACCA
>JALOMA010000134.1 GCA_025455735.1 Candidatus Kapaibacterium sp. | reverse complement strand
ATCGGAGTGTGGTCGCGAGACGAATCGATGGACATGCGATCTGGTGTTCATCCGCAGCTCTAGAGGCTGCAGGAATTGGTCCCCGAACGATCGATCCACAAGGCGGATTCATTGTTCGCGACGCAACGGGAAACCCGACAGGTGTCCTCGTTGACGCGGCCACGGCTGCCATAGAGGCGGTTCTCCCCCAGCCTTCCCGTGAAGAACTGGAGCAGTTGTATCTTCTTGCCGCAAACGCCTGTGCCGAACATGGCATCACGGAAGTGCACGATATGGATGTTGCTCCAGCGTGGTTGGAGGCACTCCGCCCCCTCGCCGAACGTGGTGCTCTCGCCGTGCGCGTCCAAGCATTTGTTCGGGGTACAGGTGATGCATGGGACATCCATGGACTCCTTCCTGCTGGCGGCGAGATGTTACGATTGGCTGGTATCAAGTTTTTTGCTGACGGCGCACTGGGATCCAGAGGGGCGTGGTTGCTCTCTCCATACAGTGATGCACCTCTCACAACCGGATTGCCATTCTATACCACCGAGGATCTATATGCAGCATGCGAGAAGGTGGTAGAGGCTGGATGGCCGTCAATCGCAATCCATGCCATCGGTGATGCCGCAGTGCGTCAGGTATTGGACGTGTATGAGCGTTTGCGCCAGCACCCTACTGGAGCCGATTGTATTCTTCGCATCGAACATGCTCAACATGTTCACCCGGATGATCTTCATCGGTTCCACACCCTCGACGTCATTGCATCCGTGCAACCAACACATTGTTGCTCCGATGCCTCTATGGCTCTTGCACGCGTTGGGCCAGAGCGAGCCAGTTGGGCATACCGCTGGGCTTCGTTCACCACTGCCGGCTGTCAAGTCGTCGGAGGAAGCGACTTCCCCATCGAACCTGTTGGTGTGCTGAGGGGCATTGATGCCTTTGTTAGGCGCATCCCTGGAGTAACCGCAAGCGACTCAACGCGCCAGCAGGAGTGTCTAACAATTGATCAGGCACTTGATGCCATGTGTTGTTCACCGCATATGGCAGCAGACGTCGACTATCGTAGGGGAAAGCTTGCGGTTAGCTACGATGCCGACCTTGTCATCGTTGATCGAGACATTCGAAGCCTTGACCCCGCTGAGATCATGAATACGCATATCATGGCCACCTTTATGGGAGGCCGTTGTCGGTTCCATCGGAGGCCAGCATGAGACCTGATGTGCAATCAGAGTTTGTTTCCCTCGCAACTGAACACGATCATCGAGCGTTGCTGGCAGATCTTGAGACAACGCTTGGAATCGCCATTCCGTACCGCGTGTGTGAGATGCCCATTTTTGTCGGGGCAACGTTCCGTGAGCACTTGGAATCAGCTGCCGTGAATATCGTGCAACAATGCACTACGCCTGCTATGATAGCGCAGACCGAACATACGCTGCATGATCGCTATCGCGTTGCTCACGAATCCAGGCGTCCGCTATTCAGTGTTGTTGATTTTGCCGTCGTCGAAACCCCAGATGGATCCTTTGCACCCAAGCTCATCGAACTACAAGGGTTCCCTTCGCTGTTCGGCTATCAGTTCCTCTACGCCGAAACGATACGAGCACACTACAAGCTGCTTGACACATCAACGACGTTTTCCAACCTGACGTCGGTAGACTACCTTGCAATCCTCCGCAAAGCTATCTTCGGCAACAATGACCCCTCGGAAGTTGCACTCATGGAGGTAGATCCCGAGACCCAAAAAACCCGGACCGACTTTATTGCCATGGAACATCTGTTGGGTCTTCAAACCGTCAACATCCGTTCTGTGCGACGCGATGGTAGCAACCTCGTAGGGCGGTATCCAGATGGCTCCGAACGTATCCTGAAACGCATTTATAATCGCGCCATCATTGACGAACTGGACGATATGGGCGTCCAGCTGGATTTCGAATGGAATATGCCTTTGGACGTCGAATGGGCTGGCCATCCAAACTGGTATTTTCGTATGTCGAAGTTCGTGATGCCCTTCCTAAAACATCCATCAGTACCAACAACACACTTCCTCGACCGCATCGATGAGGTGCCTGCCGACTTATCGCAATACGTCCTGAAACCTCTCTATTCGTTCGCAGGGAAGGGCGTCAATGTTTTGCCGACGCAGTCGGATCTCATGGCCATTCCTCCTTCCGAGCGTTCTCAATGGATCCTTCAGGAGAAAGTTCAATACGCATCATGTATTGCAACGCCCTACGGCAACAACAAGGTTGAAATTCGCGTTATGCTCATCTGGCTTGATGATCAATCAGCACCGTTGCCCGTCATGTCATTGGCACGAACTGGACGCGGAGCACTCATGGGAGCACGCTACAATACGGACCCCTGGACTGGCTCCAGTGGCTGTCTCTTCACCAAGGACTGAAACCACAAACATACCTGGCCGTACCTCAACCTTTCCTCACAGTACGGATTGGATACTTGGTATGCATGCAACGCTTTACCGCAGACGAACACAACGGGTTTTTGGGGGCGTCGCCTCCGGTATTGCTGACTATCTTACCGTGGACCCAGCTTTCATTCGGCTGGCTTTCGTTCTCATGGTTTTCGCAGATGGACTTGGACTATTTCTCTATCTGATCCTACTTGTCATCGTCCCACCTCAGCCTTGGTCCATGTTGATTGTTCTGGAAAGGGGCCTTGGCACAACTCCACCGGTTCCAACCCCTCAGGGGAATCCAACGACCGTCACGTTCGTGGCATGGTCGCTGATTGCCGTTGGAAGTGTCTATCTCATCGAAGAGATGTTCCCGAACAACGACGTCGCATTACCCTTTGCCCTCATGGCGATTGGTGCCATCCTGTTGTTCTCGCATCGTCGCAATTCCGCTACGATTTTAGGTTAACCAATACGGCGGCGGTCGAGACAAGGATAGTCATCCATGTCTTGACCGCCGATTCTACGCTTGCTTTGGTTCTACTGACCCAGCAGAACTTCGATCTTGTTGGTAGCCTCTTCTATGAACTGTGTTTCTGGCAATAGTCCAACCTCCTTGAATTGGATCTTGCCATCCTTCCCGAGATAGAACTTCGTAGGGATTCCGGTAACGCCATATTTGGACACAACGGAGTCGTCTTTGTCCAAGTACATTGGGAATGTCAACGACGGATTCCCCTTCAAGAAGTCCTTGACTGTTTTCACACGATCATCTGAGCGTTCCCAGACGTTCACAATTGCAAATGCAACGTTCGGATTGTTTCGATACTTTTCGTAGAGCTTTTGCAGGGAGGGAAAACTCTGCCTGCATGGGCCGCACCACGTCGCCCAGTAGTCAACCACAACAACTTTTCCTCTCAGGGATGCAAGTGATACCGGTTTACCATCGAGGGTTTGGAACGTACCATCAATCGCAGGCAAGTTCAACATGTCTTTCACCAAGGTACGGGCAAGAACACGTCTCCCGTCCATCGTCAGTTTTTCTAGCTCGGCTTCAATCGTTGTGCTGGAAGCCCCTTGTTCGGTTCTATATGCACGATACGTTGCCAATGCAGTTTCCGTAGTAGCGCCTCGTGCGATGGCCACCTTTGCCATATCGAACGCACGATCCTTCAATCCCAACTCAACCATGAGCTCTATGGTCATGACATAGGCGTTCTTGTCGGATAGGATTCCTCCTCTCTCTAGAGACGTTTCGAAGGAAGTCAGAGCTTCTTGCTTCTTCCCGTCGGCTTTCAACATTGCCCCTTGTACGAAGAGGAGAGCAGCAGCAGATCTCCGTTGGTCATAGTCCCATTCGTGGACTCCCATCGACGGTGGGCGCACATCGGATTGAGAGACAGCTGAAAGTCCTTTCTTTATGAGATCATATGCAATCGGCCGAAGCGAATCATTAGCTCCCAAGTAATTGCATACTTGATAGAACTCATAGGGCTGTGCCTTGGGTAGCCGATTCACGAACGGTACAAGAAGCTTGACATTCTGGGCCTTGGCTACTGTGTTGAGCACGGACTCCATTAGCCCACGGCGATTGGTGGAGGTTGGGAATCGCTCCAAATACGAGGAAACCTCCGAGACAAAAACCTCCGCTGAGTTTGCTTGCTTTAGCTTATCGAGGGCGAGTTGTTCTTCGACGACACTCTTGGGGAATCTGCTTACTGCCTCCATCTGAATTTGTTCGGCCGCAACTTCATTGCCCAAAAGCCTGTGAACCATTGCCACCATAATGGCTTCGTTAGGCGACGAAACCTGTTTTACAGATGATGCGATTTGTTGAAAAGCAGCTCTGGCTTCACCCTGATCGATATCCTGTGCCGTAAGCCTGATCATTGTGCTATTTATTCTTGCGGTTATGCTCGTTGGATAGTTACGTAGCTCCTTGTTGATTGCTTCAAGTGCTTCATCACTATCCGCTTTACGCATACACTGAGGAGGCAGTTCACCCAACCACGAAAACGCCTCTCGTAAATGTGCTCCGCGTTGCGCACGTCCGTTAGACTGAGCAATCGTAAATGACCACATCAATCCTCCGTTCATGTCATACATGGCACCATTACCAACCTTAACAAGTGCAAAGACAAACCCCTGTGGAACGGTCCACTCACCAACATAGCGCTTCCCATCGGCTTTAAGCGAAACGTCAAATGCCCGCGGTTGATCGTCTTCTTCGTTGAAAGCATACACGACGGCGTGGAGTGGTACTCCGCCGGGAGCGACCAATTCGTTATCCGTTCCCGAAGGAGAGTACTCGATGGTGGCAAGGCCCCCTACCGATGGAGTTGTTGGAAGTATCGTCACCGTACCTGCGGAGAGCGATCCCGACAGGAGGACAAAGACTAGAATTCGAAGAATGTTCATAGTGATTTACAACGAGTGAATGTCAGTGAGGCGTTTCTTTAGGAACGCAAAGGCTTCCTTGGGTGTGTCAGCAAAATGGAACAACGTCAGATCCTCTTCCGATATCATACCAGTTTTGGCAAGATGATCAAAGTTGATGACCTTCTTCCAGAAATCCGATCCGTAAATCACGATGGGCATTTCCTTTCGGATCTTTCCTGTCTGCACCAAGGTGAGAATTTCCATGAGCTCATCCAAGGTTCCAAACCCTCCAGGAAATATCACTAACGCCTTCGCCAGATAAGCGAACCAATACTTCCGCATGAAGAAGTAGTGAAATTCGAAGTTCAAGGAGTCCGTGATATATGGATTGGGATACTGTTCAAAGGGAAGTGAGATGTTCAACCCAATACTTAGACCGTCCGCTTCCCACGCGCCCTTATTGGCAGCTTCCATAATGCCAGGTCCTCCTCCACTACAGATAACAAATCGTTGAGAAGGTGGCAGGGATTTACTCCACGTTGTTACCAATGTGGAGAGTTCTTCGGCATCGTGGAAGTAGCGAGACATGTCGCGTTGGTTCTGGAGCCGTTCACGTTGTTTCTTAAGAAGAGCCTTCCCAGCCTTATCTGCGACGGCATATTGTTCTTGGATATCGTCGAGGGCCTTGTCGAATTGAACTTTGGATTTGATCCTGGCGGAGCCGAAGAAAATTATGGTGTGATTGACACTGTTCTTCTTGAACTGATGCTCTGGATGCATGTATTCCGAGAGTATTCGCAAAGCACGTGCATCCTTGCTATACAAGAACTCACGATTTCCATATGCTTTCGGCGACCGTTTTCCGTGAGGAGGCATTTCTCCTGATGTTTTATTCTTCTTTGATTTGGCTGGCATAGCGTGGTTTCCTATTACCGAACAAGACCATAGCCGCCATCAACGGCGATGACCTGTCCTGTGATATATGTTGATGAAGTCGCGAAGAACCAAACGGCATCAAAAATGTCGTCAATGGAACCGTAGCGCTGCATTGGAATTCGATCAACGGATGATACTGCAGTGTCGGCAGTCGTAGTTTCTTCAGGGAACATAATTGCTCCAGGCGCAACGCTATTCACGCTAATTCCCGGGGCAAGACTTCGAGCAAGGCTTTTTACGGCCATGGCTAAGGCGGCTTTGGAAGCATTGTATGCTAAGCGGTCTTTCCATACTTCCGTGGCACCTAAGGAAGTGATGGCGATGAGACGCCTTTTATTGGCACCAGGCACCTGTTGCTTGGAATACCAAGCTGCTAGCACTGTTATGGGGATTAGGTTAACGTCCATTGCCCATCTGACTGTCTCGGGCGTCAATTCCTCAACCGTTACCGGATCGGGAAACACACCTGCATTGCTAATGACAACATCAGGCAATGCTCCCAGCTGATCGGTAAGGGTATCATAGGCATTGCGAGACTGATGTTCGTCTGTCAAGTCTGCAAAGGCTGCATGACACTGTACTCCGAGAGATTGACAATAGCCAATCAGTTCATCGACCCGATCGGCGCTTTGTCGATAGGTAAATCCGACATCGTAGCCCCGACGCGCGAATCCGCGTACAATGCCTGCGCCAATTCTGCGGCCACCACCAACAACCAGGGCACTAGGCATCGAGCTCATCCTGTTGTGGCAAACGCCTTACGGTTGCCTCGTAATCACCTGTTTGGGAACGAATGACAACTTTTGATCCTTCATGAGCATGCTCATTACGGATGTAGCCAATGGCCAAGGCACGGCCTGGCCTGTGCGACGGCACAACGGTTGTAAGTGTACCAACGGCTACTTCATTTACGATGATAGTGCCACCATTCAATAGTTCGGAGCTGCCTTCGAAACCCATCAATCGTTGTTTGACCTTGTTGTACGAATCCAAACGGGCAATGACTTCCTGTCCGAGATAACACCCTTTGGTGAAAGATGTCAGATGCAAGAGCCCTGCTTCCAATGGGTTATACGCATCCGTCCACTCTGCTCCAGACTCTCCCATGCCTGCACGAACGCGGAGGTAGGTGTAGTCTTCGCTTGTTAACTCAGGAATCACCGTGTTGGCACCGAGGACGTCATTCCGGAAAGATTGACCGTGCTCTGCGGGTACCAAGAATCGGTATGTCAATTCTGCAAGGGCAGGGATTCGCACAACCGTCACGGGTACTCCGTTGACCTCGGCTGTGAACCAGCCAGACATAGCTATAGTTGATGCATCCACACCAGTAAGTTCCGAGGTAGCATCTGCAGCTCGAGGACCCAGGATGTCGAAAACATTCCACTTTTCGGTGACATTTCTGGGCTTGGCATCATCGGTGATGATGTAAGTTCGCATCCATTGAACAATGCGGTCAGCAGTGTTGGCGGAACCTACAAGTCTGACACCTGTGGCATGAACGAGCACT
>JALOMA010000133.1 GCA_025455735.1 Candidatus Kapaibacterium sp. | reverse complement strand
GCGCGCTGACGTGGTGTGAGCTCTTGCACAACATTGACCGTGTCACGGTACGCTACGACGCCGTTAGGGTCTGTGATCGTTGCGATTGCACGGAACTCCTCAACGTTAAAGAGACCTGCATTCTGGAACACCGCTTCAACCGGAATACCAACAGTGTTGGGGTACTTGAAGCGCGACGGCGGCTCGTTTGTCCGAGGAGAACGAATCAACCGCGTAGATATGTCTCGATCAACAGCGATGGTAAACGTCTTTGCCCATTCACTGAAACAGCCAGCCGTCGAGCTTGCCGTTACGATTACCTGATACTCGCCGCCAATGGCGAAACGTGCATCAAGGGCACCGTTCGTTCCAGCGAGAGAAAATCTCGCAGCTGGCACGTTGAATGTGAAGAGCTGAGGGAACGTACCAGATGTTGGACCCGATACACTGAACGTTGTTGCATTCGGATTACCAACCTGATGTCCTTGGTATACGATGTTCGTACCTGGCAGTGGTCCCTGAATACGATACGTGACGTTAAATGACTGGTTTGGAGCTCCAACACGCATCGTAACACTCGGGCGTTGCGTGTTGTTCTGACCATCGTAAATGCCGCGTGGAAGCAGACCAACTGCATCAGTTACGTCATCAGGAAAGGTAGCTACAACATCACCACCAACCACGACGTTGAAGTCCTGCACACCGCCGATGTATGGATCACAAGGACCAGGGCCGTCGCCGGCGAAGCCAAGTGTCATCCGCACACGCATGCGTGTTTGGCCTAGGAGCGTCGTACATGGAAGCGTAATCGTGCCAATGAACGGATTGGAAATGAAGGTCCAGTTTCCGTTAGGATCCAGGGCAAAGTTCGTCGTAATCGTACCTGCCGCGAATCGTTCAGCTGGATTCTGCCACTGGCCATCCTGGTTGACGTCGATCCAGACCGATACCTGGAAGTTCTGCGTATTCCCGTCTTGTGCCTCTACGCGAATCTGCGTAGGCACCTGACGAAGAATGTCTCCTGTTGCCCCCGTGTTGAAGTAACAGTTCGCGTTACAAAACGGGGACGTTACATCCAGATTGTTCATCTGGACACGCCGTATGCCGCCATAGCCACCCCAACCGGGCACTGCATTTGGAATACAGTACTGGGCTGTGGCACTTGTGCCGGAAAGAAGAAGGATGAACATGGCCATAAGGCCGGTCAGTCTTCCTCTTCGCGTCATATGGTACCGCTGCACCATTGGACACTCCCTGAGTAAATAAATGAAGTTGTAAATGAAACCAGTCATGGATTCGAAACCTTGAACTCGTCTACATAAGACAGTTCGTCCAGACGGCAAAGATACCTTTCCGTCATACACAGGACTGAAACTAACCAATCGCAATGACTCTGGCAATACCAAAATCAGCGGCGGCCGGTTGCAGATCCGACACCGTCGAACTCAACTCGGAGGACCGACGATCCATCGACGCGAACATTCCGAGGCGACTGCCCCAGATATCCACATCCGTACCCGAGTTCCACCTTCCTCTTCTTTCCGCTGCCAAGATGGAGCATGGCAACCTTTGTTCCAAGATTTGGCGGCGCTATAGCGTTCCCCCCGCCATTCATCTTGTACAGAACGGGCTGTCCTTGATTCGTAAGTGCAACAAGTACATCTGACGGTGATTTGGTTCCACCGAGGCATGCCATGGACCGACCATCACCCGTAACCGTAAACCGTGCTTCGGCTGGCGGTGCTACGAAGAACGTACCCTTACCATCACCCAATAGCACAAGTCCTTTACCAGCATCATACTTAACGACTTCACGGTCGGCGCCAAACATGTTGCCGATTGCGAGTACGTCCAGGTTGCCATCGGCATTGACATCAGCGACCATCGTTCCGTGAATTGGTGCCATTTGCGCTTCTGCAGGCAATCTTGTCAAGCGCAAACGACCGGACTCATTTAACACCACACAATTGGATGTCTCTGTGACCGTGAGCGTGAGCATGGTGTCGAGGGCGTCACCCGAAAACATCTTCCGAAAGGGAGTTCGCGCAAACGCAGTAAACGAGTTGAATTGTCTTTGGAGCGTTGGTATCTGACTATACACGGTTGTTCGGTCACGCATAAGCCACTCCTGTCCATCCTGGACGTATGTGACCAACGGATCGATGCTGCCGTTGTCGTCAAAGTCAGCAGCATGGATGCGAATAGGCTCGTTTTTTGTCGGCCGGCGGAAACGCGTATTCCATCCGCTGTTCCCTACGATATAATCCATGTCGCCATCGTTGTCGACATCTGCGGGCATGATGCTTGCCCAAAAGCCTGTAGCTGTGTCGAGCTGATGTTCCTTCGTTGTTTCCTTGAATGTACCACCATTGTTTGAGAACACGCGGATAGGCATCCAATCGCCGCCTGCAAGGAGGTCCATGTCGCCGTCATTGTCCATGTCCGTCCATAGTGCCGTACGAACAAGACCCATCCTCACCATATCGGGTGCAACGGAAGCAGTGACGTCGACGAACTTGCCGCCATCATTGCGCAGTATACAACTGCGTGGGGAGAACGGATATGCGCCAGTGACGATTCTTCCACCGACAAAGAGGTCCATGTCACCATCGCCATCGTAATCCGCAGCAACAACCACGGAAGAACTTTCGCGCATGGGTGGCAAAGCATCATTTACGGCGCGGGAGAATCCACCTTTGCCATCATTGATGTATAATCTATCCTGGCCCTCGGATTCGCCTTGTTCTACTTCAAGACCGCCACTGGCAACGTAGAGATCAAGATCACCGTCATTATCTACATCTACAAACAGGGAGCCCACATCTTCGAACAGGGAGTCTTGTACAATGGCCTCGGGTGTGCGTTCTACAAAAACACCAGGTTCCAGCTGGAAAATCATACGTGCTTTCTTGCGGAAGGCACCACCAATGTAGAGATCATCCAATCCATTGCTGTCGACATCTCCAACAGCGATGCCAGGTCCATCCCAACTTGCTCTCGATGGCAACAGGCGTTCTCGCTTGAAGTCATCCAGAGGGTTCTCCTCATGCGTGAAGTCAAATGGTGTACCCTTGACGGCCATTGGCTCGGCTACTGGTGCAACAACTGGGATGGGCGCGGTAGCAAGAGGCCTCGAACTAGCCTGATCCCTCCGAAGAGTGTGTCGTTTGTTGACTTCGAGGCCATAAATGATCTGCTCTCCACCTGCGTGCCAACGGACAATGACGCTGTCGATCGTCGTCGCCTTACCAATACCGAAGGAGAGGACAGGCTCCATACTTGACATAAATCCTCGTACCGGGTAGAGCTCTTGAACTTGGCGAACTCCCCCAGCAACCACCGTTACACGTGTACCTACTGCAAACTTATTGGGATGTCTGCCAGCGTTGAATCGAAACTGTACCCAGTTGCCCAATCCTCGCTCCACAGCCATGTTGCGATAGACGTGTGGAATGGTATCGAGATTGACGACGATGAGATCCAAGTCGCCATCTTGGTCGATATCGCCATACGAGGCACCAATAGATGCGCTTATTTCATCAACTCCCCATGCCTGGGAAACGTCGTCGAATGTAAGGTCAGTATTATTCTTAAAAAAGTAGTTCGGCTCTCGGAGTGGTGGTAGCTTCTTCAAGTTTTCGTTTGCACCACCTTGCATATTGTACACGTAGTCCTGGTCGGATATATCGCTCATGTATCCATTCGCAATGAATAAATCCTTCCATCCATCCAGGTCGGCATCAAAAAACAGCGAGGCCCATGACCAGTCCGTGGCAACAACGCCAGCTCCGAATGCTATCTCGGAGAACTTTCCATCACCCCTGTTTAGCTGAAGGGCATTGCGCATGACTTGATTGGAGTCATAATCCGGGTTGTACGAGGAAAAGTCTCCCGAAACGCCACTTCGGCTAATGCGTCGATGGTGAATTTTCGGATACATGTCCACAGAAACGATATCCATCAACCCATCGTTATTAAAATCAGCTACGTCGGTTCCCATGCTGAACACCGACATATGATCTATCGTGCGTTTCGTTACGTTAGCAAAAGAAGCATCGCCGTTATTATAGTAGAGGATGTCTCGAGCACTAAAGTCGTTGGAGATGTACATGTCCGTGTGACCATCGCCGTTGATATCGGCAGCCGTGCAACTGAGCCCCATCCCCTTGTCGAAAATCCATGACTCGTAGGTATAGTCCCGAAACGTTCCGTCGCCATTATTGATAAAGAAACGGTCCGGCGTACCTGAGTGACGCAATTCATTGTATGCGGTTCCACCGAACCGGCCATTGAGTACATCGTATAGCTGCTGGCCGACCTGAGTGTTATATCCAAGAACAGGATCATTCGAGTATCGAGGTAGAACCGGAGCGAATTCGACACCCTTCTCACGGGCAGAGTCAGCCGTTTTATTCATGGCAGCCAAACGGGCCATATCCGGCCGTGAGTCGGCATATTGAACTACATAAAAATCCAAGTCCCCATCAGAGTCTGCATCAAAGGGCGTTCCTTGAATTACCTGACTATTGGCAAGTAGACCACGTTTTTTTGCTTCCTCTTTAAAAATGCCTTTACCGTTATTGATGAAAAGCCTGCAATCCCTTTCCATTCTTCCAAGGAAGATATCAAGGTCACCATCGGAGTCAATATCGGCAAGCGTAATACCCGTTGAGTATGTGACATCTACGTCACCAATTGCCTTCTTCGTGATATCCTTGAACTTCCAATTCCCCATATTCTTGTAGATAAAGAAGCCATTCATGTAGTTGCACATGAGGATATCGGGAACCGAGTCGCCGTCAACATCGCCGATAGCGCTGCCGCCGCCGAGGACCATAAAGTTGTCGGTCTTCTTCATGTTCCGGAGGTCCATGCCCACACCCATTTGAATCCCGGTCTCGGACGGCTGCAGACTCTTGAAAAGGGGATCCCCGTTGGCACGCTGTTGTGCATGGGCCGTTCCTAACAGTGCGACAGCACCTAGAATCAGAACAACAACACGGTACAACTTCTCCATTCAAGGCCTTTCGCATGGATCGTCTACGGAGTGCTTGGAGCGGGGCTTGAACCCGCACGTCCCGAAGGACACGGGATTTTAAGTCCCGTGCGTCTGCCAATTTCGCCATCCAAGCAAGTTTACAGACTCGTAATCTAGGAAAAATCGGCCTACCATGCCAACGCGAAGACAGGCCTCGCTGTAGCGGCTGGCGCTCGACCAAGCCAACACTATCGCATGCCGTGGTGGTTCCCGCGAACTATGTGGCCTTCCGTGCACGGCGGGCACGAACCAGCTCCACCACGCCTGGTAGAACGCTTATGATGATGATAGCCAGAATGACGAGGCTGAATTGCTTCCGAATGAATTCCAATGTGCCGAAGTAGTAGCCGAGCAGGGTAAAGCTGACAACCCAGACAAGGCCCCCTACAACGTTGTAATAGATGAAGGTTCGGTAGTTCATCGTGCCGATACCGGCCACGAACGGTGCAAACGTCCGAACGATCGGTACAAACCGGGCAAAGATGATGGTCTTACCACCATACTTTTCGTAGAAGGCATGCGTGCGTTCGAGATGTGCTGGTTTGATGAAACGAGCAAGTGGACCTTTGACAAGCCCGCGGCCGAACCTCCTTCCTACGCTGTAGTTAATAGTATCGCCAAGAATCGCAGCCACGACCAGGATGCCCATAAGCAACCAAACATTCATGCCCCCGAGCGCGCAAATGGTTCCAGCTGCAAACAACAGGCTGTCACCGGGAAGGAATGGGGCGATCACAAGCCCGGTTTCGGCAAACACGATCAAAAACAGAATGACGTAGATCCAAGGCCCATACTGAGCGGTAAGCTCGGCGAGGTGAACGTCGATATGGATGATAAAATCGACGAGGAACGATAGAACGTTCATACTCTCTGCTGTTTGGTTTGAAGGATGAGGGTTGCCAGCTCCTGTTCCAATGCCTCCTGACGGTTACGGGCGTACCAAGCATGGACGTCGGCATACATTGTTTCTTTGGGCGTTCCAACGCTCTTATGCTGCTGTACCAGATCTTGTGCTGGCAAGGGGCGAGGTCCCCATGTCCAGAGCTCAATACCGGCAGCGTCGGCGGCAACGAGCTTGGGAATTCCTCGCGTTCCGTTTGTCAAATATGCATCCATGACATCCGGATGCGTGTCACGATCAAGAATGGACAATCGAACCAGTGGCGATACCGCCGCAATTGCGTTGATTGCGGGCAAGGTTTGCGACGAGTCGCCGCACCAATCTTCCGTGATGACAAGCCAGCGTTGTGGACTGTCAATAGACTCCACAGCCGACAGTATCGTTGGGCTGGGGCTATACGTTTTCAGGACTCGGTGCATGCGTTGCACATTGAGTCTACGGTATTCGTGATAAGCTTCATCGGGTGTGGAGGTCTCAGCGCGTTCCTCGGCGCGCCGAAGAAAGCTATCAAACGTTAGTCCTGACTCGAATCTACCATCGGTAAAGGCAGTGGTTGGCATAGTTTTCGTCCATTGTTTCGTACACTACGTTCATGCATGCCTTACGTCCACATCGCCAACTGCAAGACGAACGTGGCCGCGGGCACGCCGTAGACGTTCCATGGCTTCATCTCGTGAGCATGACAACCGAGCCATAACAATGGCCGTCTTCACGTGTCCTCCAGCATCCCGCAAGACATATTCGGCGGTTGAAGAATCTAGAGCACATATGGTTTGCACGGTTCGTATACTCCGGGCTCGAAGTTTGTTGTTTGTTTGTTGCAAGTCAACCATGACATTGCCGTACGTCTTTCCTATACGTACCATGGCCGCTGTCGTAAGCATGTTCAGGACCATTTTCTGTGCCGTACCTGACTTCATTCTCGTAGAACCAGCAACCACTTCAGGGCCGACGTCGGGACATATCAAGATATCAACGTCAGGTGCGAAACCTCGAACAATCGTCACCGGATTCGTTGAAATCAGAATCGTTCGGGCGCCCTGCAACCGTGCCTGGTTCAAGGCTCCGAGAACAAACGGGGTACGTCCCGAGGCTGCGATACCGCAAACAACGTCTGTGTTTGCAACCTGCTTGTCGCTAATAGCCCTTGCCCCAGCTTCGAAGTCGTCTTCCACACCTTCCTGGGAAGCAAACACGGCAGCATCGCCACCAGCGATGATGGCCTGTACCATGGTTGGTTTCGTCCCAAAGGTTGGTGGGCATTCAGAGGCATCGACGATACCCAGCCGTCCACTTGTGCCAGCGCCCACGTAAATGAGTCGCCCATCGTTGAGAAAACTGAGCTCTATTG
>JALOMA010000132.1 GCA_025455735.1 Candidatus Kapaibacterium sp. | reverse complement strand
CGGCAGGGCCAGTAGGTGTTGCTGATGTGATCGTCGATGTGCTGACCGACGTGATGCGGCCGTACTGGTCAACGTTGATGACTGGCACAAGTGAACCGCTACCGTAGAGGCCAGGTGTTACGCCCGTGGTATTCAAGCGTGCGTCAGCGATCGTGCCAACCGTTGCGGCATTGTTGAGTGCTGCCAGCACGGCGTTGCCAGCCGTTGGATTGAGGCCTGGGTTAGGATAGGTCCCGTTGAGAACACCACCAGCAGGGCCAGACGGTGGGAAGACCGTAGGGATTACGCCAGGGGCAATGTCTTCGCCGAGGATGGTTCCATTGAGGATCTTATCCGTCGTAACGCTGTTGGCACCAAGTTTGGCGTTCGTTACTGCGCCATCGGCAATTTTCGTGGCGTCAACGGCTGCTGGGCGAATAACAGGGTTGGGATAGGTTCCCGTGAGGTCGCCACCAGCAGGGCCCGATGGTGGAAGCGTCGTGGGGATGACGCCAGGCGCAATGTCGGCTGCCGTGATGGTTCCATCCTGGATCTTGGCGCCAGTGACCGAGTTGTCCTGGATCTTGGAAGTTCCAACGGCATTGTCGGCGAGTTTGGTGTTGTCGATTGCCGAAGGACGGATTGTTGGGTTCGGATATGAACCCGTGAGATCGCCGCCAGCTGGACCCGTGTATGGGATGTCTGGAATGGCAATCATCGTAGCTGCCGTGATGCGTCCGTCTGCGCCAACAGTAATGCGTGGAACCATCAGGCTTGTGCCGTACGAACCAGGCGTAACACCTGTTGGTGCCAGCTTGGCGCTGGTTACGGCGCCGTCTTGGATTTTCGTTGTTCCGACGGCATTGTCAGCGATTTTCGCATTGTTGATGCTGTTGTCGGCGATTTTGTTCGTCGTAACGGCACCATCGGCAATCTTCGTCGTGGAGACAGCGGATTGGCGAATAGATGGGTTCGGATAGGTACCGTCGAGGTCACCACCGGCTGGGCCAGATGGTGGCAGTGTTGTTGGGATGACCCCAGCAGCGATCTTTTGGGCGGTGACGGCACCGTCCGTGATTTTTTCAGTCGTAACAGCACCAAGACCAAGTTTGGCTGCCGTAATGGCGCCATCGTTGACGTCGATGCTTGTGTTGGGACCCAAGGGGGAAATAACGCCGATGGTTCCTTGTGGGCTTGCAAGCGAAACGATGCCACGCACCGTGACGTCGCCTTCAACCACAATGGTATCGCCATTACGCGTAACCGTGATTCCATTCGTGCCACGGATGATGACGTCGCCTTGCGCATCGTTCAAGCTGCGGACCACGCCAGTGGCGTTGTCGTCAAGGCCCCCTGCTGTCAGCGCACGTTCAGCACGGACGGCATAAGGTACGACCGTCAACTTCGTACGTGCGAAGGACGGAGCGCCTGCTAAGGCGACTTCCAAATAGAGCTCTTGTTCAAAGTTTACGGCGGCGAGCGTTGTCGCTGTGCCAAGCGTAACGTTGAACAAACCACGTTGAACGGCTACCCCTGCTTGGGTTTCTTCCCAAACGAGGTTGCCGCCTGTGGCTGCGTCGTAGAGCTTAAAGCCAATGTCATATGCGCCATCGGCAATGGGAGCTCCACTAGGCTGTGTGAGCAGGCCCTGGTATGAGATCTGCCGTGCGATCTGGGCATCGGCGGTGGATACACCACCTACCAATGCGCCAGCTATCGAAGCGGCGAGACCAAGGCGAAGCAATCGGTTCATGCGGACACCTGAAATACGGTTATAACTGTTGTTACTTTCATTCTGTTGATTGTCATCCAGGTACTTCTCAAACAGCTTATGCCGCTTGGGAAGCGGCTGGGTCAGCGGACGATCTGCATCCGGCCTACGCCATTGAATGGCTTGCCAGTGATTGCGGATGTGCCAGTCACTTCGTAGATATATCCACCCGAGGCAAGTGGATTACCTTGCGTGTCAAAGCCATCAAACAGGAGTTCCTGCGCACCTGTAAGTGCTACCTGTCCCGTTATCGACCGCACAAGGTTGCCAACCATGTCAAATACGCGAACCGTTACGTCGCCCTCCAAGGGAGCGTCGAAACGGATGGTCGTAGTTGATTGGAATGGGTTTGGGAAGTTGGAGACCGTCTGAGTCGATGACGATGGATCGCCTTCGTCGACCGACACCGCTTCCAGCAACGGAAGCCAGAAACCCTGGCTTAACCGCTCGCCCGGTGCCGCTGTATTGTTGACAATCCCAATGACTACCTGTCCGACCGTGCCCGATAGGACACGACCACCAGCAGGTGCTCCAATAATACCGCCGCTGCCAATGACTTGGCGAGCAAGACGATCCTGAGCCGACGCCGTGGAAACGGTCGCCGCCATCACCAAGACTGCAAGGAGAAACCCTCGAGTCATGCGCAAAACCCTCCGACAATTAGTTTCCCGGCAAGCGCCTCTCGCCGGGGAAATCGGTTGTTCAATGTCCACCAAACGGAAAAAACCTATGCGGTCTTCTCCATCCGGCATGCGAATATAGGCGGAAAGTTCATCCTGTCAAGTACTTCGTGTATAAATGTTACGGAACAATATGCGGTCGTACTTGGTAGAGTCGTCCGAAAAACTACGTACGTTCTTTCTTAGTTCCCTTCGTAAGTACCTATACGGAGCGAAGTTGCGTCTGCAGGTTGAGAAGGATCGAGTCCGTGGTTTTCCACATGAACAAAACGGCCTAGGCCGATGATTTTTTTTCTCGATACGATGATTGTGCGGCGATTTCTGGGATGAGAACATATCCCTTTCCACGGACGCTTACGAGGCGCCGGTGACGGTCTCCCCCATCTCCAAGAAGCGTCCTCAACCGATGGATTACCATACGCAAACGGGCGACTTCCGTACGACTGCCTCCCCAGAGTGCACCAGAGAGTTCGGTGCTGGTGACACACCGGCCCGCCTTGGCCACAAGCAACTTCATGGCGCGTCGTTCCATTTCCGACATGACGACGACATTATCGCCGATCCTGATGGCTCCCGTTGTTGGGTCCACATCACAGGGGCCTATGCGAATCGTTGAATGTCGGCGCTGTTTCGACAATCGACTGATGAGCTGGTCAAGCCGCACATGAAATTCACTCACACTGATCGGCCGACGCCACACGTCAATGGCACCAGCACGAAAGGCATCCAACAAGGTGGCAGAGGTGTCGTCCCGCAACAGCACGACAACGGCAGGTACTTCCTGACCATGATAGCGTCGACATAGCGTTAATGCATCACACGCATCATCCCACTCGACAATGATAATGGTAGGGGGCCCCGCCTCAACGATGGGCTCGACTTCCCCAGGTGACGTCAAGCACGCTGCCTTGCGCCCCATGGCTTCGACGATGGCCCCCAAGGACTGTGCAACGGCAAGGCGTGAGGCCACAACAATAACCTCGGGCCGTGATAGATGCCTCTGTTCCATGGTACAAAGGTGGCAGATGTAATGACCACTCCATCGTGCAAACCGAACAACGTGCGGCATTCGTCCAAGAACGCCAGCATAGAGGCTTGCAAACGAAAAAGCCGCATGCTGCTAAAGGCAGCATGCGGCGGATTGTTGTTGCGATGTAAAGAGTGAACTACCGTCTGGGCAATCCTTTGGGAGCCAGCGGATTAGCCTCCGTAGAGGCGGGCACCGGTTCTGGAGCTGGCTGCGATATGCGAGCTTTCTTCGGACGTTGGCGTGGCTTCTCCACCGTCGTGGGAACGTCCACGCGGTGCTCCTGCAGGGATGGAGACTCAACCGGCATGGAGGATGCCGGTTTCTGGTCAATGCGTTCGATGCGGGCAGGAGACGACGCCTGCATCACCGGATCCGGTACCGGCGAAAACACACTGATTGCTACCGTTGCCATAGCCACGCACGAGGCCATGATGACGGAGGCTCCCTGCAGGAGCATGGTAAGCGTACTAACCGGTGCCGTCGCTGTCGATGCAGCGGTCATCGACGTCAGCACGGTTGCAGTGACATCCGGTGGAACCTGTATGGCCGAAGCAGCAGCACTGAGGCGACGCAATGCGACGCCACGCTGGATAGCAGATGCAAGCGGTACATCACGGCTCGCCGCTTCAAAGAGATCTGCTCGTTCGTCTGGCGATAAATCGCCGTCGAAAAATCGCTCAAGGTTCGTATTCATCATCACCTGTAAAACGATCGTTGACTGAAGGTGAATCGCCGTCGCCAAACACTCCATCCAAGTCGCCCAATACAGGCGCTAGGATGTCCCGAAGTTTGGCTCGAGCACGCCAGGCACGATTCCGTAGTGTTGCCACTGTCTCGCCAGTGACGGCTGCCAGCGCATCGTAACTCATGCCTTCGATTTCATGCAATAAAAAGGCCTCACGCTGATCCTCCGGTAGTATCTCCAAAGCCCGATAGAGTAAATCAATGGCTTCGCGATGCTCATACGGACGATCCTTGAGAATCAACTCGACATCGTCAAGGCTGACGTGGACCACTTTTGACCGGCGCTGGTTGAGGATCTGGTTGCGAACAATGCGCAAGAGATACGCATCGATATGATCAACACTTTTACGATCCCGCTCCATAGCCTTGATCAACCGTAACCATGCATCCTGAAACAAGTCCTCGGCCTCGGCCGCCGAATCGCTCATACTTTTACAGTACGCATAGACACGTCTGGAATGACGATGATAAAGCTCTGCCATGATGGTACTCCGCTCCTCGGGAACATCATACCACCGCTCACAAAGGACCCTATCACTGTCGTGCATTGCCATGGGGGTGTCTTGGTTATCCACAGAGACACGATCTGTAGATGGTTGTCTCATGGGATCGGGAAAAACGTCAAGATTCGTGTATTGGCCGACGTCTGCCCTCGCTGCAACGAACGCGTGACGCTGCTTGATATCAACGATTGAAACCGCGCGCTCTTCTCGAGGAGGTCTATCTGCGTCGTAATACGATACCGTTCAACTTGGATGGTATCCGCCCCCTCCAAAACCGTTGTCTTCTCATCATAGGTAATCGTCGTCATGTGCGAACGCACATCGGCACTGTCCTTTCGACCATGCGTGGCTTCCATCGTGCCAACACTGACAACCGTGACTGGAACCCCTTCACGATTGATTACCGCTGTGTCGACAATTGCTGCAAATGGTTTGATACCACCCGTTACCGGACCACAGACTGCCAACGGTATCGGTTCGCGACCTGCAATCGTGCCAAGTTGGCCCGGGATGACGGCCCAAACGGTGTCGCTCGCAAGAACCAACGTAAGGAGTGAAGACCGTTCGTTGATAGCGTCGATGCTAATCGTATCGTTCGCCGATCGGACAACCACTGGAATGCTCTGACGGTCCTCCGTTAGAGCATCCTCCGGCGACTGTCCGAACGTGCTTGACCGCACGTCACAAGTCTGAGCACCCATTGGAAAGAAACCAGCAGAACATGGACCGTTGGGTTGAGCGCTGCTTTCGGGTTCTGACGTTCCTGTACAGGACGATAGGACCGCCATACTGATAAGGACAGCCGTGATGCTTGTTGGAATACCCATAGAACGATTCAACCGACGTCGAACGCTAATGTTACGGACGTATGGCGTATGGGATGGGATCCGTGGTGCCAGCTTCATAAAATCCACGAAGCCGAAGGGCACAGGAATCGCACTCACCACATGCCAACCCTTCGCCTTGGTAACAGGACCACGTATGGTGGAGTGGTGCGTTCAGGCGTATGCCTTCACGAACGATGTCGGCCTTACTGAGATGAATCACAGGCGTCAGGATGCGAATGGTCGTTTCTGGCTTGGTTCCCGTAGCGATAACGTGCTCGAAAGCACGAAAGAACACATCGCGACAGTCAGGATATCCCGAAGAGTCCTCTTCTACTGCTCCTATGGCTATCGCCTGCGCGCCACAGACTTCTGCCCAACTCGTTGCTATGGCAAGAATATTCGCATTGCGAAAAGGAACATATGATGACGGAATCTCCTTGGACGTCAGGTTTGCCTTCGATACGACGATGGTTGTATCCGTAAGGCTGGAACCACCTATGGCGGCAAGATGCGATATATCGCAGATCAAGCGCTTCCTGATGGCATAATGGTCGCAGATATCCGTAAAGGCCTGCAGCTCACGCTGCTGGGTACGTTGGCCGTAGTTCACGTGCAAGGCAGCAACATCGTAGCCAGCCTCGCGAACGAGTGCGACTGTAACACAGGAATCCATCCCGCCTGACAAGAGAACGATGGCTGTTTTCATGGCAAAAAAAATGGAGGATTACTCCTCCATGACTTCGATTTCTTTGGCTGCCAGGATCGTATCAATGTCCTTAATAAATCGATCCGTAATCTTCTGCACCTCATCTTCTCCTCGTTTTCTGTCGTCTTCGGAGAAGTGTTCCGTTTTTTCGGCTTTTTTCAGTTCTTCATTTGCATCGCGGCGCACATTCCGCACGGCAAGTTTCCCCTCTTCGGCCATTTTCTTGCATTGCTTTACGATGTCCTTGCGGCGTTCCTCCGTCAGCGGCGGTACGGTGATACGGATGACTTGGCCATCATTCTGTGGCGTAACGCCAAGGTTGGCTGCCAAGATTGCTTTTTCAATACCCGACAACGCAGTACGATCCCACGGTGCAATCAAAATGGTACGGGCGTCAGGGGTTGATACGCTACCAACCTGGCTGACGGGAGTGGGTTCGCCATAATATTCCACGCGAACGTTATCCAGCATGGCAGCCGAAGCCCGTCCCGAACGGACCTTTGCAAGCTGCTGTTGAACATGCTCGACAGCCTTTTTCATGGCTGTGGAAGCGTCATCGACGATTGTTTTGACCGGCATGGTGAATTCTCCTAATGATGGTCAGACGTCGGCAACGGTCGTACCGACGGGTTCTCCAACGAGGAGGCGGCGTAGGTTACCGCGTTCATTCATGTTGAACACGAGAATTGGCTTACCGTTCTCCTGTGCCATGGTAATAGCGGTGAGGTCCATGACGCGCAAATTGCGGTCAAGGACCTCACGATAGGATACACGGTCAAAGCGACGGGCATCGGCGTGATGTTCGGGGTCTTTGTCATAGACTCCGTCAACACGCGTTCTAATGGCCGAAAGTCGAATAATGAACGGAAATGAACTAAGATATGTTTCCACATTCGCTTAAGGCTTCTACTGCATATTCTACTGGTGGCGGCAGGCGAATAACGAACATATAAACTAGTTGGCAAGTGATTGAAAGATAATTTGCCGCATGAATCATTGCCCGCCTGTAATCGACTACAACCGTTTGTGGAACGTTGTACTAGATGTGTTGCTGTTGCCGGGCTTATTTGAATCAAAATAGAGAT